>JACCZO010000132.1 GCA_013695925.1 Chthoniobacterales bacterium | reverse complement strand
GCGTTGACCCCGGCCGCGTCGGAGGTGGCCACGCGCAAGACCAGCCGGGGTCAACGCCCCCGGCTACAACGCTCCCCGAACTGCTCAGCCCCGCAGAAGCCGCGCAAGCCCTCGGCGTGAGCGAGGCCGACGTCATGCAGAGCCTGGAAAGCGGCGATCTCAAGGCGAAGAAAATCGGTTCCAGCTATCGAATCACCCGCACGGCGCTGAACGAGTTCCTCCAGCAGTAGCCAAATGGCGGACGTCACCGCCCGGCAGCGTTTCGAGTGTCCGTCGTGCGGAGGCGCGGCGGAATGGTCGCCCGCGAAGCAGGCGCTCGTCTGCCCCTTTTGCGGCGCGGTCTCGCCCATGCAACCGAGTACGGCCGCGATCGGCGCCGTCCAGGAACACGATCTCGCTACCGCGCTCAGTGCCGTCCCAGACAGCGCACGCGGCTGGGAGACCGCCACCCGATCGGTCAAATGCCAGAGCTGCCAGGCGATTTCAGTTTTCACACCGGAACGTGTCGCGCAGAATTGCGACTTCTGCGGCTCGCCCGCGCTCGTTCCCTACGAACAGACCAAGGCGCCGATCCGGCCGGAGAGCGTGCTCCCGTTCAAGGTCGATCAGGGCAAAGTGCGCGACCAGGTGCATGCCTGGTATCGCAGCCGCTGGTTCGCGCCTAACCGTTTTAAGAACCGCGCCTTCACCGACACCATCCACGGGCTCTATCTGCCGTACTGGACCTTCGACGCGCAGGTCGCCGCCCAGTGGACGGCCGAGGCCGGCTATTATTACTACACGACGGAGACCTATCGCGATTCGAAGGGCAACACCCAGACACGCCAGGTGCAACATGTGCGCTGGCAATACGCGAGCGGCGCCCTCGACCATTTCTTTGACGACGAACTTGTTCCGGCATCCCGCGGCGTGCCGGCAGACTTACTTCGCGGGATCGAGCCGTTCCCGACCAAGGACCTCGCGCCCTACGATGCCGGTTACGTTTCCGGTTGGGTGGTCGAGCAATACCAAATCGACCTCGTCGCCGCCGCGCAACGCTCGCGCGAAGCGATGGACACCGAATTACGCCGGCTTTGCGCTGCGCAGATTCCGGGCGACACCCATCGCAACCTTCAAGTCGATGCGGATTACAGCGCGCAGACCTTCAAGCACGTTCTCCTGCCCGTCTGGCTCCTGAATTATCAATACAGCGGGGCCACTTATCGCATCGTCGCCAATGGCGTCACCGGCGCGCTCGCCGGGAAATATCCGAAGAGCTGGATCAAGATTGCTCTGCTGGTCATCCTCCTGCTCATCATTGGATTGATCATCTTCTACTTCGCCGGGTAAGCCTTGTCGGCAGCTAATCCACGCGCCGCTCCTGCGCGACATTCCACTTCTGTAACTTGCCATCGCGGAGATCGAGTGCCACCAGGTGTTCGCTCGACCCGGTTACGCCCTTTTCCGTCTCCTGCACAATGCCGTAGAGCAACAGGTGTCCCGGGCTTTCGTAACGATTGCGCAGATCGTGATAAGGCAGCGTCGCGGTCCGTTGCGTCTTTAACTGGTCATCGAGCCGGGTGAGCGCCAATCTCCCCTCCTCATCGAGTCGGGTGCGATGCAGCACCAGAAATCCCGGCGGGTCCTGCAGGCGGAGCGCCTGCCTTGTTCCTTGTTTGATGAGCAGTCCCGCTTCCAGATACTCCGGCGCACCCGGCACGCGCGTCACGTCAAACAAGCGATCGTGGGTGCCTTCCGAAAACTCCTTCGTTTTACCAATACGGGCCGTCCAGAAAGTGCGGCGCGCCCTTTTTCCCTCATCCTGGACCACATCCGGCTTGCCCAGATGATCGCCGAATTCAATCGCGCTTGAGTCATTTTTGATTCTTCCTTTCACTCCATCGGGCTTTGGGAATGGGAGCGCTCCCTTCGACCGTCGGTTGAGCGCAGTCTCTATGCCTAACGACTTTCTGTCGAACCCATTATTCTCTGAGGTCCGCAAGCGCTCAACAAAACATTGACAGACAATCGCTTGAGTGGTGACGTGCCTTACCGCGCCGGACAAAATTTTGTCTGGGCACGACAATAACCAAATCTTTAGTTCAACCGCCGACCACATCATGAAAAAGAGCAAACCACTGGCAATCGCCGCCGCCGTCGCAATCGCGTTGACGGCGTGTAACGACAAGACCGCGGAATCGGTCCAAAAGAAAACCGAAGAGGCCAAGCAGACGATGCAAGCCAAGGCCGAGGAGGCCAAGGAAGCCGCCGCCAAGCAAATTGATGAAGCCCGGCAGAAGGCTAAGGAAGCCGCTCCCGCGGCGGCTGCCGCGATGGATAAACTGGCGGATCAGGCCAAGGATGCGACAAAAGACGCGGCCGACGCGACCAAGGATGCCGCCGAGAATGCGATGGACAAAGTCCAGAAAGCGGCGAGCAACGCTCTGGACTCAGCCAAAGATGCGATGGCTCCCGCCTCCCCTGCGGAGACACCGGCTGAGACGCCGAATCCCTAGCACGACGCTTTCGCTCAGACATTCAGCCCCGGCTTCGCGAGCGGCGTTAGCCGGGTCGATTCGTAGGCCACTTCGACAAACCGCGGTTCGCAGCGGAAGGTCGCGGGATGGAGATCCATCAACTCCGCTATTTTGTGGCGGTCGCGGAGGAAGGCAGCTTTTCGCACGCCGCGGAACGCGAGCATGTCTCCCAGCCATCGCTCAGTCAGCAAATCCAGAAGCTGGAGGCGGAGCTGAATCAGCCGTTGTTCGATCGCCTGCCGCGCACGGTGGTTTTGACCGAGGCAGGACACTGTCTGCTCGTTTACGCGCGGCAAATTCTTACCGGCATCGCCGATGCTCGCCGCTCTGTCGCCGCGCTCGGACAGGAAGTGGCAGGTCAGCTCTCCGTGGGCGCGGTTCCATCGATCGCGCTCTATGTGTTGCCGCGGCTCATCGGGCAATTCCAGCAGCGTTATCCGAAGGTGACGTTCGAGTTATTCGAGGATACGACGGACAAGCTGGCGCGCCGCCTGGAGGACGGCACGCTGGAGGTGGTGCTCGCCTCGTCGGGCGATGAATCGCCCACCTTGGAGCATCATTCACTGGGGGAGGAGCCGTTGCTCATGCTCCTGCCGGAAAAGCATTGGCTGGCGCGGAAAAAAACGATCAAGTGGAGCGATCTGGCCGGGGAGAAGTTTCTCCTCCTGCATGAGGTGCATTCGCTTTCGAAGAAGGTCCGTCAGTTGCTCGCGGCGAATAAGTTAAACCCAGAAGTGGTGTTGCAGGGCGCGCAGCTCGTCACGATCGCGAGCATGGTTGCGGCCGGACTGGGGGTAACCGTGATCCCGCAAATGATGGTCGAGGCCGGGTTTATCCGTAACTGCGTGGCCGTGCCGTTTGCCCGCCCGGTACCGACGCGCGAGCTGACCTTGCTGCGCAACCCTTTGCGCTTCGAGAGCAAGGCCGCCGCAGCCTTCCGCGAGGAAGCCGCGGCAGCCTTCTTAACCTGACAAGTGGTCGGTCCGACCCGACGAGCACGCGCCAGGCGAAAATCGAATTACCGGTTCAGGAGGGCGTGAGCCAGGGTAAACATCGGCCAGGTGGCCGTGAGAGCGATCAGTGCGAAAAGAAGAAACTCGGCGACCACACTGGGCCTCTCGCGCTGTACGAAGCGCTCGCTCAGGAAGCGAAACGCCCGCAGGCGCGCCGGTGTTCTCTCATCCCGCAGATGACCATCTCTCCCAAGACTGCTTAAGGTGAGTGTTTGCATGCCCAAATGACCGGCCAACCGCGTTCCGTTTGAAATACTTAGTTCCTCTGGCTGGCATAGGTGGCGCCTATTCCAGCGGGTCGCCATTGCCAACGATTCATTGGGACGCCTGAAGCCGGAAAATCTCGCGATATGACTTTCCAGAAGGACCTCACTTCGCGCACCCTGATCGAATACCGCGCTGTCCCTGGGCGACTAACGAACTCACCGTCGCGTATCACGATGAAGAATGGGCGGTCCCGGTCCATGACGACCAGGTGCTCTTCGAATTCCTCATCCTTGAAGGCGCCCAGGCGGGTTTGAGTTGGAATACGATTAAAATTGAGTCGTGACCTTTTGCGGCGGGGCTTCAAGTTTGTCGGCTCCACGATTTGCCATGCGCTCATGCAGGCGACCGGGATGGTTAACGATCATCTCGTGAGTTGTCAGCGCCATGCGGAGGTCAATCGGCACTCACGGCGAAATTAACAATTGCGACCGCGGCGCCTGCGGCGAAATTCTCCCAATGGAACGCGAGAAAATCATTTTCTTCCGCGATCTGTTCCTCCGCCTGTTTGTCGTCGGCCTCGTGGTCGCCCTCCTTCTCCTTGGCGCCACACTTGCCTTTTGGAACGTCGCCGCCGGGTGGATGATGCACCTTTTCTCCGTGGACGAGAAGGCCCTCGGCCGCATCGTCCTGATCTTTTTTACCAATGTGCGGATCGTGGTTCTTTTCTTTTTCCTTGTCCCTGCGATCGCGTTGCATTGGATGGCGAAGAAGCGGTAAGACCACGAGTTGGCCGGGGACTTGCCTTTTCACGCACGATTTCGTAGTGACCCGGCCTAACGACTCCGCCTCCTGGGAGACTTACGCGATCGAGATCAACCTCCGCTAAGGCGCCACCACCCACCCTTTTCTCACCCTCCAATTTCTGACCGGCGGCAGCTATGATTCGCAGGGCGCGGTCTTCACTACGCCTAACGGGCGCAGGAAATTTCTGGTCGCGAGCGATCACGTGGATTCGGATTTCCGCGGTTACGCCGGACGATGTCTTCGACCTGGTGGTGCGCCGCGGTTTGCACTTTGGCCAGGTGCGTCAGACAGGCGCAGGATCGTTAGGCGCTAGACGGTGACGACGATCTTACCAATCTGCTGGTTGCTTTCGAGGTAGCGATGGGCTTCCACGATCGAGTCGAGACCGGAAAACGTCCTGGCAATGATCGGTTTCAATTTTCCGGAAGCGAGACCGTCGGTGATGAACTGCTTCGCTTTTTGCAGTCGTTTGGGATTTCCTGTGATCTCGAAGAGCAGGTAGCCGCGCACCGTGAGCGATTTGCCCAGCACGTCCATCAGGGGCAACGGCGTCGGCTCGCTGCTGAGGGCGCCGTATTGGAAAATAATGCCGCGCTCTTTGGTCGCCGCCGCCAGCTTGGCCAGGGTCGGACCGGCGACCGGATCGAAGACAAGGCGCGCGCCGTTTTTGCGGGTCAGTTTCATCACTGCCGCGACGAGATCCTGTTCCTCCGTGGCGATGACGTGCGCCGCGCCGGCGTCGAGGAGCGCCTGGCGTTTTTCACTTGTGCGGGTCAGCGCGATCGGCTTTGCGCCGACCAGGTTGGCGATCTGGATTGCGGCCAAGCCGACGCTGCTCGAGGCCGCCGGGATCAAAACGGTGTCGCGCTGTTTCAATTTGCCGATGTCGATCAGCGCACCGTAGGCGGTCGCATATTGCATCCAGATCGCCGCCGCTTCTTCCCACGAAAGCGAAGCCGGATGTTTCGCAATAGTGAGGACCGACCCCGCAGGACGGACGATCCCCGCAGGACCCCCGACCCCCGCAGGACCCCTTCCGATCCTCAAAGTTAAGACGCGACCCCGGGCCCCGCCCACTGCCGCCCGGGCCGTCGACCTTTTCCTCAAAATTCAAGCATCGCCCCCTTCTGTTCCTTTCGACCCCTTCTGTTCCCTACTGACCCCGTCAGCTCCCGCCTGACACCTTTCAGGTTCCCCTAACCTAACGTCCTGGCTGAACTTTGACTCGCCTGATAAGGATATCCTGCAACCTTGCCGCGTCATTGAACCTCCACACAACGCAAACACTTTGTCGCTTCTGATCCTGGCTACCGCCATACTCTCCTAAGATTACGGCGAACCCAGCCTTGCCTGTTAGAGCAACATTGATTTGCGCGGCTCGCCAGTTTGTTAGGGGTCTTGACGATCCCCGTTCTCTGCCCCACACTTGCCCACTATGCGCGCGATCTGGAAGGGCAGCATTAACTTCGGTCTCGTCTACATCCCGGTCTCCGTCTATCCGGCGACGAAAGAGGAGAAGATCAGTTTCCGCCAACTGCGGGCCTCGGACCTGAGCCCGATCCGCTATAAGAAGGTCGCGGAGGCCGACCAGAAAGAGGTGCCGGCCCACGAGATCGTGAAAGGTTTCGAGTACGAAAAGGGAAAGTGGATCACCCTGCGCGACGAGGATTTCGAGAAGGTGCAAATCGAATCCACGCACTCGGTCGAGATCACCGATTTTGTCGACCAGGGTCAGATCAACCCGAAATTTTTCTACAAGCCGTATTTTCTCGAGCCGCAAAAAGGCGGCGAGAAGGCCTACGCGCTTCTGCACAAGGCGCTCACCGCCTCGGGGAAGGTCGGAGTCGCCAAGGTCGCAATCCAGAAGCGCGAATATCTCGCCGCGGTCAAACCGGACGGGCTTTTCTTGATCCTGGAGCTAATGCATTTCGCTCAGGAAGTGCTGGAACCCTCTTCCCTTAGTAACGGCGCAGACCGGAGTGTCTCGCCCCAGGAGTTGAAAATGGCGACCGCGTTGATTGACGCAATGACGGCTGAATGGGAGCCGACCAAATACCGAGACCAGTACCAGACCGCGCTCATGCAGTTAATTGAAGAGAAGGCCCAGAAGCGCACTCCCGCGGCGAAGGCGCCGGCGCCGCGAGTCCAGCCTAACGTCATCGACATGGTCGCCGTTCTTCAGCAAAGTCTGCAGCGCGCGGGTTCGAAGGCGAAAGCATCAAACGGTCGGACCCCTTCGCAAAAGTCCACTTCCGCGTTGGTCAAGCGGAAGCGCCGATCAGTCGCGGCCTAAGCTAACCGCTAAATCCCGGTCACAGAACTGTTACGGATGCTCCGCTTGCTCCATGACCGTCGGCGGCGGTGAGTATGAACGTTCTGGCCGGCGATACAAGCGCAGATAAAAGGGTAACCAACGCCGATGTGAGAGCAGCAAGGGCCCGGACCGGAATGCCAGTGAGCATCTCCAATTTCCGAGAAGATCTGGGTGTCAATGGCTCCATTAGTAACGCCGACGTTGATGTGGTAAAAGCTGCGGCAGCCATTTCTTGCCGGAGGCGCGGCGCGTTAGGGCAGCTTATATACCTCGACTAACGCGACTCCGGTCCCACCATCCCTGCCCGTGACGATCGCGGTATAGCCGCCGGGTGCGAGGGTGCACTCGATCGCTGATTCCAGCGGATTGTCCGGGCTCAAACCGGCGGCTTCAATTATGGCCGGTTGAGTCTCAGTCCAATTGTCATTCGAAGCGACGAGCGTGCCGTTTCCATCATGTAACTCCAGCATGGGATCGGCCAGGGCACCTGTGACCCCTGACTGGGTCAGCGAAGGACCGAGCGCCCGCGTCACAATGTCCGATGCCTGTGTTCCGCCGACAATGAAGCCGCCGATTAAGACGTTCGGACCGGATTGAACCAAGCCACGCGTGCTAAGATTCGAGACGAGAGCCGGGGATGACTCGTCAAGGACATAGACTTCCGAGAGGCCGATACCAGTCTCACCGTTCGCTCCCCGGACAACCGCGGTGTAAGAACCCGGAGCCAGGTCGACAATAAGAGCGGCTTCCGCCGCGTCACTGGGTGCAATAGTCGAGGCACGAATGGACGCGACCTGATCTTCGGCAATCAATTCGCCGCGCTGTGTCGTCTGCCAGTTGTCGTTAGTCGCGATGATGGCGCCGCTCGGGTCATGCAACACGAGGGATGGATCGGAAAGAATCCCGGAGACCCCGTCTTGCGCAAGGGAAGGCCCGATCGCCCGGAGCATGATCGTTTGCGTTCCGTTCCCTCCGACGATAAAGCCACTGATGGCGACGTTGTCGTCCACCCCGATCTGCAAACGAGCGGAAACATTGAGTAACTTACCCAGACCTCCTTGGACCAGCACCGGAACTGTGGCCGTCATATGGTCACCTGTTACGGTCGTCACGGTGAGATTGGCGGAGTAAGTGCCTGGGACCGGAAAAATCTTGGTGGGATTCGCTTCATCCGAGAAGGTGCCGTCATCGAAGGTCCAACTAAAAGACGCGATTCCCGACCCCGGGTCGATAACATTTGTTGAAAATTGAATCGTCATCCCACTCGGTCCACTTGCCGGATTAGGGCTGACCGTCACCACAGGCGGCGCATCGTTCTGCTCTTTCAGGAACCAGGGCGTAGCGGTAGGATCGGTTTTGAAGAAATCAAGAAGTTGGTCGGCGACCTTGGCGACGGCATCCGCGGCAGGATGAGTGAAATCGCCTTGCAGGTCTCTGCAGAGCCAGGTGAACCCATCAGAGCGAGGGGTTGTTCCGTCGGCCCAAAGATAGGAGCCCCATCTCAAATAAGGCGCTACGACCGGGCCCTTGGAAGGATCGAAATTCAAGTTGTTAGTGCCAGCGATCTGATCGGCAATCATCCATTGCGCGGCAAAACCGGACTCATAGGCATACGGCTCCGGATTCAGCGTGTTTAACTCTTCCGTGTAAGCCCGGATTCGACTGGACAGGTAGATGATTCGGAGATTTGGATAACGCGATTTCGCTATCCGGACAACCGTCTCCAGATCTGTTTTCAGGAACTCGGCGTGAGCGGGAAACTCTCCGAAGTCTTGGGGAGAATCGAAGGCCAGTTTCATCCACGCGACCTGGACTTGCGCCGGGCTAACTCCCGCCGCTGCGAGGCGCTGGTCGAGAGTCGTCCAGGTATCACTCTGCGCATCCGTCCAATCGACGGCGTCCCGGCCGCCCTGAGCGCCATCCACGATCGTCAATTTAGGGTTCCGGCTCGGGTCGGCGTCGGCTCGGGGTTTGAACGAGTCCGGACCATCGGAAAACTCAAATGTGGTATTGGAAAGTCCAATCGAGATCAGGCCGATCTGACCTTGCTCTGCGTCGGGTAGGCCAACCGAGTTCAAAGGCACGACCTGGGCCGCCTGTGCGTGGCCTGCGGCCTGATGTGCAGCCGGCACGATATTGCTGCCATCTGGATAGAGGCCACCTTGGAAACCTTGATACGTGCCCGGCCCCAGGTCGGGCAGCGGAATGTTCCCGGTGGACACGAGCGAGCAATCGCCTTGTGCCGTGCCGGTCGTCATCCCCAGCGAGGCGGCGGCAAGCAAACTCAATACCCGTGAGTGCAGCATCCTCATTTTTCGCTGCTATGAAGCAGTTGCCGAAACGAGGACAACATGAAAATTCTTTTCTTTCAACATCGTAATCTCCCGGTCATTGTCTGTTTCGCTGGCAGATGCTCCTACTATCAACTTCGCCACCGCCATGTTAATGTCCTGAGGTAGCTCGAGCACTTGATCCTCGTGGCTCAACATGGCTGAGGCCCTGTCACCAAACACGATTCCTATTTTACCATGCATGTATTGATTGTCGAAGATGAGCCAAAAATCGCCGCATTTCTGCGGCGCGGTTTAACGGAGAACGGCTTTGTCGTGGATGTGGCGCAAGACGGCGAAAAAGGCCTGGAATATGCGCTCGCCCGGAAGATGGATCTGATCATTCTCGACGTCGCCCTGCCGAAGCGCGATGGCTGGTCGATCATTGCCGAGCTCCGCAAGGCGGAGATTCAGACGCCGATCCTCTTCCTGACCGCGCGCGATAGTGTGCCGGACCGGGTAAAAGGCTTTGACCTTGGGGCCGATGACTATCTCACCAAACCGTTCCATTTCTCCGAACTCCTGGCCCGGGTCCGTTCGCTTCTGCGGCGCTCGCCGGAGAGGCGCGAGGAGACAGTCACGGTCGGAGACTTGGAGATCGATCCGCGCCGCCACAAAGTCATCCGCGCGGGAACCGTTCTGAACCTAACCCCAAAAGAATTTTCGCTACTCCTGTTTCTGGCTTCTTCGGCGGGCGACATCGTCTCCCGGACAGAAATCGTGGAACAAGTCTGGGACATCAATTTCGACACCGGCACTAACGTGGTCGATGTCATGATGCGCCGTCTGCGGGCCAAGGTGGACGACCCCTTCGAAACCAAGATGATTCATACCATTCGCGGTGTAGGGTATGTCCTTAGAGCGGAATAAATCCGGGGCTGACGCCCCTCCCCTGGGAACGCGACAACGCTCGTGGTCCATAACCCTTCGGCTCGTTCTCCTCTTCACGGTTGCGGCAGCCCTTCTCCTCGTTCTGGCGATGGGAGCAGCCTACTGGACGGTGGTGCAACACGTCGTGCATGATAACGATCGCTATATCACTGAAAAACTGGCCGCGATCCGGGCGAGCATTGCGGCCGACGCCGGACCAGAATCGCTCAGTCGTGAACTAAAAATCATTCGCGCGGCTGATAAGACGTATGCCGTCCGAGTCATTGACTCGGCTGGAAGAGTCGTAGCCGAGAGCCCGCGGATGAACGTGACCTTACCGATCGAAGTCTTTCCCAAAAATATCTCAGCCCGCGGATTGCGACCGGTCACGATCACTTATCAAACTCGGAACAACAAAACCTTCGCGCTCGTCACCGCGGACGCGGAAGTAGGCGGGCAGCATCTCACCCTCCAACTCGCGCAGGACCGCACCCACGACGAAAGGTTCATCGCGCACTACGCGGCGCTTCTCACCGGCATGCTCGGTTGCGCAGTGCTCACTTGCGCCGGGATCGCCGCTCTCGTGACGCGGCGCAGTCTGCGACCACTCAAGAGGCTGGCAGAAGCAGTTGAGCGCGTGGGCGCGACCCATTTCGACGAACGCGTCCCGATCAATGGCTGGCCGGATGAGTTACAACCGCTCGCGACAGGTTTCAATAAGATGCTTGGCCGCCTGGAAGAATCCTTCACTCGCCTCTCGCAATTCTCAGCCGATCTCGCCCATGAGCTGCGCACGCCGATCGCCATCCTGCGAGGCGAAGCGGAAAGCGCCCTGACCAAGCCGCGCAGCTCCGAGCAATACCGGGAAGTTATCGAGTCGAGCCTGGAAGAGTTTCAGGGACTCTCCGCCATGATCGACAACCTTCTCTTTCTCGCCAGGGCTGAGACGAGCGGGTCGTTCAATCGGAGTTATTTCGATGGCCGCGTTGCGATCGAGGAAATCCGCGAATTTTATGAAGCGGTCTCGCAGGACCAGGGCGTCGAGATTCAATGCCGGGGCGGCGGCGAGATTTACGCCGAGCCAGTTCTTTTCCGCCGAGCCCTGATCAATCTCATCACCAACGCGCTCCGCTTCACGCCTGCGGGAGGCAGCATCACCGTCGCGCTCGATCGTCAGAAAGACGCGAGCAAGGTCTCGGTTGCCGATACGGGCTGCGGGATTTCTTCCCAACACGTCCCCAACGTTTTTAATCGTTTCTTCCGAGGCGACGCCCCGCGCAATTCCCAAGGCACCGGCCTCGGACTGGCGATCGTGAAATCGATCATGCAGATCCACGAAGGGGACGTCGCTGTGCAAAGCGAACTCAACGAGGGAACGGTCATCACCCTTAACTTCCCCGACGCGAAATCCAACGGCGCCCCCACCCGCGAGGACCGATAGGGCTGACGGCGTCTGGATTCTCGCAAATAATGTCGCCGACCGAGTCCGGCTGCGGTGGATATTCCGGTTTTATCGTGCATTGTATACGGCGCCCGCCTCCACGATGAAAATCAAGCCTTTTCTCCTGGCACTCGCTTGCCTCGGAACTCATTCCCTCTCCGGTTTCACCCTCGAAGGAGAAGCCTGGACTGCAAACCGGACGGTGGTGATGCAACTCTCGCTCGGCGCAGCCAACACGCTGAGCGACGGGAGCGCTTCTTTCAATCAATCGGCTCAAGACGCGCTCAATATCTGGAACCCCTACCTCGCCCACATGCGTTTCGCCGCCATTCTTTTCTCGCCCGTGGTTCCGGAGTCTGGCGACGGCGAGAATTCCGCCTTTTTTGCCGCCAACCTCTTCGGCGACCCCTTCGGGTCGAACGCGCTGGCGGTGACTCTGCTTAGCTTCCGGGGAGACGTTTTCGAGGAAGCCGACACGGTCTTTAACACAGCCTATTCCTGGGATTCCTACCGCGGACCGCTCGGCCCGGTCGTTCTTGATTTCCGCCGGGTGGCCATTCATGAATTCGGTCATGCCCTCGGCCTCGATCATCCCGATCAGGATGGGCAAACGGTCCCCGCGATCATGAACTCCCGGGTCAGCAACCTCGATACGGTGCAAGCCGACGATATCGCAGGCGCCCAGGCCATCTATGGCAGTGGACCCGATTACGAATTCAGCCCGGACGCCCCGGTCCTGAAAAATCTTTCCACCCGCGCTTTCATCGGTATCGGCGACAACATCATGATTGGCGGGTTCATCGTGCAGGGAGCCGAACCAGCCACCGTCATCCTGCGCGCGATCGGGCCCTCGCTTGCCGCCATCGGTTTGGCGCCCTTGCTGGATGATCCGAAGATCACCGTCTATGACGCGAACCAGCGCCAGGTCGCAACGAACGACGATTGGTTTACGAGCACGGACGCCGAGACGATCGCCAGCTTCCATCTCGATCCCCCCAACAGCCTCGAATCCGCCGTCTATCTCACTCTTCAACCGGGCGCTTACACGGCAGTGGTGGAGAGTTTTACAAATGCCCAACAGCCGCCCGCCCCGGGAGTCGGTTTGTTCGAACTTTACGATCTGAGCACGAGTGGCGGGCGGGCCGGAAACATTTCGACCCGTGCCCAGGTGCTGGGCGGCACCACCGTGCTCATCGGCGGGGCGATCATCGGCGGAACGGAATCGAAAACCATCATAGTGCGGGCGATCGGTCCATCGTTAGGCGCGTCTGGAATCGCCAATCCCCTTGCCGATCCAATCCTCGAACTGCGCGATGTAAACGGCGTCCTCCTGCAATCGAACGATAACTGGCAGCAGAGCCCTGATGCACAAACCATCACCGAGGAGAATTTGGCGCCGACAAATAGCGAGGAATCGGCCCTCCTCGCGACCCTGAGTCCCGGGGCCTACACCGCCATCGTCCAGGGCGTCGCCGGCGGCACCGGTATTGCCTTGGTCGAAGTTTACGACATCAGCCCGGCACCTGGATTGTAGACGTTTCCCTCTGCGAAACGCGGGCCAAGCCTTCCTTAGGCAAAAATCCTTTGCCGCGTCGGCGAAGCAAGCTACAACCCCATCTCGCGACCGCGCGCGGCCGCAGCCTCCACTGCCGCCGCCAAACCGGCGGCGGTCTCGCGTTTTTCCATTTCGGCCAGACCCGCCGCCGTTGTCCCCCCGGGTGTGATCACCATGCGCCGCAATTCCTCCGGCGAAAGCTTGCTCTCGAGGGCAAGCTGGGCTGCGCCCCGGACCGTTTGCGTCGCCAAGCCTAACGATATCGCGGGTGGCAAACCGCAGCCTGTTCCGCCGGCCGCGAGCGCTTCGATCACGCTGTAAACAAAGGCCGGTCCACTTCCGGCCAACGCGGTGACGGCGTCGATTTGCTCTTCTTCCACCTCCGCCACAAATCCGACAGCGGAAAAAATTTCGCGCGCCCGCGCCAGATCCATCTCCGTCGTGCGGGCACCGCGCGCCACGGCTGTCGCCGCCTCGCAGACAGCCGCCGGCGTATTCGTCATCGCCCGCATGAAACGTGCTTTTGACTTTCCCTCCATGCTCGCCACCCGAATCCCGGCCGCCAGTGAAATGACCAGCTTGCCGTCGATCGCCGCGGCCAGTTGCTCGATCACCTGCAACACCACGCCTGGCTTCACCCCGATCAAGATCACCTCTGCCTTTGCTGCGACCTCGGCGTTGTCCGCGGTGACAGAAATGCCCACTTCGTCACCCAAGGCGCGCCGCGCTGACTCGTTAGGCTCGCCCGCCAGGATGTCGCCGGGCGGGCAAAACTCTGCCCGCACCAGCCCGCGCATGACCGAGCCCGCCAGCTTGCCTCCGCCGATGAAGCCGAGCTGATACCGCCTGTCGTTGGATTGTAAACTCATGGGATGAGCGGATATTAACCGATGGTAAGCGTTGGTGTAAATTTCGGTCTCGACCTGGCCCAGGAAATCAAGGCGCTCAAGGAGGAACGCAAGGCCGTCATTCTCGCCCACAACTATCAGGTTCCGGAAATCCAGGACGTGGCCGATTTCGTCGGCGACTCGTTAGGCCTGAGTTTTGAGGCGGCCAAAACTGATGCCGAAGTCATCCTCTTTTGCGGGGTCCACTTCATGGCCGAGACGGCCAAGATTCTTAACCCGAAAAAGAAAGTCATTCTCCCCGATCTCGACGCCGGCTGTTCGCTCTCCGAATCCTGTCCGCCGGAAAAGCTCGCGCAATTTCTCGAGCAGCACGCCCAGAAGAATTACTACGTCATCGCCTACATCAACTGCAGCGCGGGCGTGAAAGCTCTCTCCGACGTTATCTGCACGAGCGGCAACGCCGAGAAAATCGTCCGGGCCGCGCCGGCCGATCGCAAGATCCTTTTCGTCCCCGACCAAAACCTCGGCGCCTGGGTCATCGAGCGCACCGGCCGGCCGATGGATCTCTGGCAGGGCAACTGTTACGTGCACATTGAATTCACCGCGCGCAGCATCGGCGCGATTCACGCTCAATATCCGGGCGCGCCGGTTGTCGCCCACCCCGAGTGCCCCTACGCGGTGCGCCTCTTGGCCGATGAGGTTTGTTCGACCGAAAAAATGGTCGCCTTCTGCAAAAAATCGCCGGCCAGGGAGATCATCGTTGTGACTGAGGCCGGCATGCTCCACCGGCTAAAAAAAGAGATTCCAGGCAAGACCTTCATCCCTGGCCCGACCGATCGTTGCGCCTGCGCCGAATGCCGGTTCATGAAAATGAACACCCTGCAAAAAGCCTGCGACGCGCTGCGAAATCTCGCGCCCGAAATCATTCTCGAGGAAAAGCTTCGGCAGCGAGCCGAGCTTCCGATCCAGCGTATGCTGGAGTTGAGCCGATAGCCGGAGGGACGCATTCTGCGCCGCCGATTTCGCCTAACGATGGATAACCGCGATGCAAATTTCGGCTGGCATCGGGATGGGAAAAAAATGCTCGGGGGGGGACTTGAACCCCCATGCCTTGCGGCATACGCCCCTCAAACGTACGTGTCTGCCATTTCACCACCCGAGCGCGAGCCCAGAATTTTGAATCAGGAACGCGGGAAAGCAAGAAGTTGTCGTCGCATCGCCTGGCCGCGCGCCGGCAAAGAAGAGGCAAGCGAGGCGCAGAACCTGCATTTATGCTTCGGAGATGTCGGTAGAGCAGGGAATTTCAGAGCAGGAGGAATGGATCAAGGTCGATCTGCACATCCACACCCTCGACGATCCGAAGGATCAGCTCGATTACACGGCGCATCAGCTTCTCGAACGCGCCCGCGAGCTCGGCTTTGGCGCGCTCGCCATTACAAATCACGATAAAGTTTTCGACCGGGCGGAAGTCTTCGCCGACGCCGACGCCATGGGCATCGTCCTCATTCCGGCCGCCGAAATGCGACTGGAAGGAGCCGACGTTGTCCTGCTCAATGTCCAGCCTAACGAGATCGAAAACCTTCGCACTTTCGCCGACCTGCGGCAGTTGCGCGCCCGCCGCGGAGACTCTCTTTTTTGTTTCGCGCCGCATCCGTTTTTTTATCTCGGAGCCTCGATCGGCCCGCGCCTCCTGCACGAAATGGATTGCTTCGACGCGATCGAGATCTGCCATTTTCACAAGGGCCTTTTCGATCTCAACCGCCGCGCCCGGCGCGTCGCCCGGGCGCACCACAAGCCGCTGCTGGCCACCTCCGATGCGCATCGCCTGTCGGCTTTCGGCGGGCATTACACCAGCATTCCGCGTCCGCCGGAGCGAAGGGTGGAATCCGTTCTTCGGGCTCTGCGCGAAGGTCCGCGCCGCCTAACAAGTCCGGGCTCGAGCTGGCGCGATCTTTTCAACGTTTGCTATTTCGTCTTCATCAAGCATCCACTTCGCAAACGCTTCGGCCGCGCCCGGGCGCACCGTTGTGCAAGGTGAGGCTGGCCTTGCCGGGCGCCTCCGATTATGTGAGGGCTGTCGATCGACCGCTCTACGATGAAAAAAACTCGAATTCTTCGGTGCCTCGTTCTGCTTCTCGCCCTCGCCTTGACCGCCTGCCCCACGACCAATCCCAAAAAGGATAAGAAGGCCGCCCGAAGGGCAGAACTGCCGGCCGACGAGCAGTTGTCGGAGGTTGACTGTCAGGCCTTCATCGGCCGACTGCGGAAAGCGGTTAAGGCGCACGATCTCCAAACGGTCGCGACCATGATGACGCCCGACTTTGCCTACGTGCTGGGAGCGACGCCGGCCGAGGATCGCCAAGGCCCGGGCGTTTTTCAATATTGGGATGAAAACGGTTTGTGGGTCGAGCTCGACCGCATCCTCTCCGAGCGGTTCGTCTCGAAGGATGGCTACATGGTCGCGCCGCCGCCATTCGCCGATCCGGCCGCGGAATACACCGGATACCGCGCCGGCATCCGGCGCGAAAACGGTAGCTGGAAGTTTGTCTATTTCGTCAACGGGTGATTGGGGAAAGTTGAGAGTTGTTGGTTGAGAGTTGAGAGTTTTCGCAGGTCGCATTGGAAACTCCTTCTACTCGCTCTCAACTCTCCTCCCTTCCTCATCGGCCACCGTTCGTTTTCGTTAGGCAAATAAATCACTGCGAACCGGGCCGGTCCGCAGAGTGCAGTGCGCGATTCGCTCGCGACGACCCGATGTTTGCCGGGCACTTTCCTGGGAATCCGCTCGTTCCCGGCGTCATCCTGGCTGAGGCGCTGGCGCAGACCGCCGGGATCGCCGCCGCCTCCGGTTTTCCAGAGGGCGAGCAGCCGCTCTTTCTCCTCTCCGCGATTCGTGGGATGAAGTTTTTCGCAGCGGTGCGACCGGAGGAGGAGATTATTCTGCACGTCGAAAAACTCGCCCAGGTGGGTGATCTCTGGCAGTTCAAAGCCGAAGCAAGTGTTGCGGGAAATGTTGTCGCCGCAGGACAACTGGTGCTTAATCTGGCTTCGCAAAAATCTTCAGCCGCAATGGAATAGCGCGCCCTACAATTCCTCCCAAGGTGTCGTGCGGAGCGGATTGGAGGATACTGACGGATGAATTCTTTGCGGCCGGAAACGGTCAGAGATGTTTTGCTGCACTCCACCTGACAAATGATAGAATAATTTCAGAATCGCTGGATCTTCCAATGCCTTTGCCCGAATTCGCGATCATCATTCCTGCCTGCGACGAGGCCGCCTGTATCGGCGCGGTGCTGGATGAGCTTCTCGCGGTCCTCGATCCGGAGAAGTTCGTCATTGCGGTCGGGGTGAATGGCGCGACCGACCAGACGGCGCAAATCGCACGCGAGCGGCGGGTCTTGGTCGCGGAAACCGAGCGGCGCGGCTACGGTCATGGCTGCCAGGCGGCAATTGACCTCACGAAAAACCTCTTCCCGGCGATTTGCGCCTACATTTTCTGCGCCGGCGATGGCGCGACCGATCCTCGCGACGTGGCTCCCCTAACGACGGCCTTTGAGGAAGGCCACGAGTTCGTTCTCGGCAGCCGCACCAAACGCCTGCGTAACTGGCGCACGATGACCTTGCGGCATCTGCTGGCAAACGCCGCGCTCGGCTTCTGGTGCGGCGCGCTTTGCGGGCGGCCTTACAGCGACCTCGGCCCGCTGCGCCTGATGGGCCGTCGTTTGTTTGAAAAAATCGCGCCGCAGGAAATGACTTTTGGCTGGACGATCGAGGCGCAAGTCGCCGCCGCCCGGCTCGGGGCCGCGATTTGCGAAATCCCGGTGAGCGAACGCCGCCGGATCGCGGGCGAACAGAAAGTTTCGGGAGTAAGCTGGCGGCGCACGCTCTCGGTCGGCTGCCAGATCGTCGCGGCCGGCCATCGCTCCGGGCGCTTATATCAGCCGGGGCCCGCCTCGCGCAGGCCGGTCTTTGCGCGGTCCAACCGGCGACGCGAAGCGTGAAGTGGTGGCTTTTGGTGGCAGCCGCCCTCCTGAGCGGCTGCGGAACGCTCGGCCGGCCGCCCCTGCCGAAATTTGCCACTGGCGAAGCACCGTCTCCCGGACCTTCGGATGAGACCTGGGCGGCCGGAGTTCGCCGCGCGGACGTGATCTTTTTTGGCCTAACGAAAAGGTCGGCAGCGGAAAGCCAGCCGGCCTGGCGAATCGTCGAAACCCTGCAGCAGGGCGGCGCGCGCGTCGCCATCGGCTGGAGCGAACTCCCAGCGACCCGGCAACCGCTGCTGGATCAATGGCAGCGCCAGGAAATTTCGGCCCAGCAATTGATCGACCAACTCGGAGTGCCCCCGCGAGGCGACTGGATCCGGCGCGCGCTGCGTCCGGATCTGGTCCAGGTCGCGCTCGGCTCGCCGCACGAGCTGTTGCGCAAGATCCGGGCGGGCGAAGCCTTGAATGCAGAGGAACGCGCGCTTCTGCCGGCTCATTTCCGCGCGCCCCCGGACGCGCTTGAGAGTTTCGCCGAGCGCGTTTCGACCTCGCCCCGGCTGCGCCGTTACAACCTGGAGCGGCTCTACCGCGCGCACCTCGCCGCCGAGCAGGTGATCGCAGACAATATCGTCAGGTTCATGCGCGACAATCCAGGCGTGAAGCTGCTCGTCTTCCTGCCGGACGACGCCATCATCAACCCGCGCGAAGTTGCCGGATACGTCGCGCAGAAAAGTTCCCTGCGCCAGATGATCCTGGATCGCTCGCAGTCGCTCCCCGCGGAACGGCCGCAACTACTGGCGACCCGCTGAGGCGGGGCGCTCGAGATCGTAAATGGTGCCCCAGAAACCCGTCGCCACGACCGCCGCTTTCCCGTTCCAAGGCTGGGAGCTCGCAGCGTATTCGCGTTTCTCTTCTCGTCCCCAAAACAAATAGCGGGCATGCAACTCGCGTGCGCGCTCCTGCCATCCCGGCGCGCCGAGCATGAGCCGCTTGAGTTCCTGCTCGGTCGGTCCGTAGTCGAACCCCTGCGTCCAAAGATGGCCGCCGTATCCAAGAACGACTTTGCGGCCATTCAAGAGCAGCGGGTGGTTGTAGGTCGGGAAAGCGGCGAAGCGTTCCCTGATCGGGATTTTGTGCACGACCGTCGCGACCGCTTCCAGCTCGATCCGGTTCGCAATATCGAACCCAGGGCGGCCGACCGTCAGGCCGCCGAAGAGACTAACGAATCCGGAGACGAAGAGCAGGAAGCAAAGACTGGCCCGGATCGGCCAGAGCCATTTCGCGATCAACTCGCTCCAGAGGAAAGGCAGGCAAATGAAATAAGCCCAAATGATGAGCTTGGTGTTATCCCAACCCCAGGGCGCGGTCTTGACGAAAAGCGCGAAAAGAAAAATAGCCGCCGCCGGCATAACGAAGGCGAAAGCGGAAGAGAATTTGCGCTCCTCACTCATGCTCGCACTCATGCTCGCACTCATGCTCGCACTCGTGCTCGTGCTCGTGCTCGTGCTCGACGCTTCTCCATCGGGAGCTGAAGCAGGATCAGGTTCAGGAGAAGCGGCGGGCGGAAACCAGACGCGCCAGGTCCGCCAAACGACGACCCCGACGAGCGCCACCATCGCCGGCAACATCAGGCCAAAGTTCAGAATCCAGAAGCCGACGGCCGAATTGGAAAAGCCCGGATCGCTTTGCAGCCAGCCGGGCGCCCAGGCGAGAATCGACTTCGCCTGGAAATGGTCGGTGATCATCCAGACGATCCAGGTCGCGGGGAGGAAGGCCGCCGCGAGCAGGATGGCAATCTGTTTGCGCATCTCCCAGGAGCCGATGAGCAACCAAAACCCGAGCACGATCGAGAGGGCGAGGAAAGTGTGGAAGTGGAAGAGCGGCATCGTGGCGTAGAGCGACCACTCGACCCACCAGGGCAACAGCCCGCGCCGTTCGCCGCTGATGTCGCTAGGCGCGGCCGGATAATATTTTCGCCGCCAGTGCAAAAGGAGGAGAAGCCCGACCGGGATGGCGTAGAGCAACCCGCGCTGGGTCACGAACATGGTTAGCGGGATGCTTTTCCAGGCGATGCGCTCCGCCTGATAATCGATGAACGCGTGGGTCTGAAAAAATGCGAAGCCCGCGAGACCGCCGTTGAAAAGAAAACCGGCCACGCCGAAGGCACCACCCCAGCGATAAAAGCCATAAAAGGTAGCCGCCGACCCGAGCAGCCCGGTCCAGACCAGCGCGCGGACCAAATCGACGTGCTGCAGCAGGAGGAGCGAATTGAAAAAATCGATCCCAGCCGGATAACGCAGCGAACTGAAAACGTGAATCGGGTTATCGGGCCAAAGCGCGACGCCGTTCGCAAAATATTTGATGTAGGTGATGTGGAGGGAGAGATCGCCGAGATTGTTAGGCGATTGAATCTTGAGGTTCGCGCCGTCGACCCAGAGGAGCCAGCAGAAGGAGCGGATCGCGAACATCAGAAACACGATCCCGACCGCCCACCCCCAGAAATGCCAGCGGCGCGGCGCCGGGGCCGCGACGGTCGGCTCCGCCTCTAGCTTCATCCGGCGTCGGGCGCGTTTCGATTTTGGCAAAGGCGCGGCCGTCGGAATGATGACTTTCTTTCGCTTCGCAAACGGCGCCGTCCCAAACCAGGCGTAGACCGCCGCCGCGAGACCAAGGATCAGTGCCAGACCGGCGAAGCCTTCGTCAAGCCCGCCGCCGAGAATGCCCAGGAGCAGACCCGCGATCGTGGCGACGTTGACGAACGTCAGTCCCCCCGAAAAGAACTTCATTGCGATCCGGCCGGCGCCGGTAACGGCGTCCCGACAAAGTCAGGCTGCTTGTGCGGGAAAACTTTTCGGAACGTTTTGGCGTTCAGATAGAGTTTCGAAGTGTCTTGATAAGGACGAATGGTGAGTGGTTCAGTGAAATACTTTTCGTGCAGTTTCTTTTCCACCTCCGCGACCCGGTCTTCCTGCACGACAAGGAAATCCGCATCCATTTTCCCCGGTGAATTCTTCTGCTCGTAGTAACCCACATTCGGAAAATCACCCAGCAGCCAGGGAAACGGATAAGTGCTCGTCCGGATGAAGTGACCAACCATCCGGTAATTCAGCGGGTTACTTCGAGCCAGGCGCATGACCGGATTCATAAGTTTGAAGATGTCGTCGTAGGTCTGGACATAGACATACGGCTCGGCGTTCTTGCTGTAGCGGAAATAGTTGAGCCGGATCGCCATCCCGAGAGACATGACCAGGGCGAGCGCGACCACGCTTCGTTGTATTCCGCGCATCAGAGCATCGCTCGGTTTGAGCGCGTCCACCGCGAAGAACCCAAGCCCCCCACCCAGGAGCGAAAAAGCGAGCGCGCAAGCAAACAAGCGCTGGCCGATCTCTCCGCCGGCCGCACTCGTGCTCGTCGCGGCCAGAGTGATCGTGACCGTCTCGCGCAGATAAGTTCCCCATGAGCAGGCGGTCCGGACCGCACCCGGCTGCAGAAAGTAACTGACCAGCACGCCGAAACCGAACCCGACCGCCGCCAGACCAACTACGACGAAAGCCTTGCGCGGAATTTTCACCGCCGCGGCCCCCGCCGCAAAAACGAAAAGCAACGGCCAGACGATGCTAATGATAATCCAGGGCGTCTTGTAATTAATGATGCTGTAAGCCGCGAAGAGCCCCACGCCATAAATCGCGAGATAGCGAATCACGTAGTTCTTGAAGAACTGACAGACTCCACAAAGGAGCAAACCGATGAACACCGGCCATTCGTACTGCAGGACGAGCTCGAGCCAGTAAGGCCACGGCTTTTCATGCCCGTTGCCTTTGGAGCCGGTTTGATACCAGACGGCAAAAGTCTGGTAGAGGCCTTTCACCCCGGGCCAATTAAAAAACGTGCCGGAATAAAAAAAGACGATCAAAAAGATCGCCGTGCCCGCGACCATGGCGAGATCGGCCAGTTCCCACTGCTGGCGCGCCCGTTTCACCACCTGGCCCGGCGTTAACCAGTGTGAAATCCAAAGCACACCCGCCGCAATCACCGCGCAGCCGAGGTGAATGATGTAGGTCTCCTTCGTCAGGATCATGCCGGCGACGCCGAGCCCGACGCACCAGAGATAGCCGCGCGTCCCGACCCGCCAGAGCCCGATCAAGCCATAAACGAAAAGCATCGAGAAAAAGAGCAGCCACACTTCGTGGATCGAGTAGCGCCCGTAGAAAATGAAAGCGGGCGAAATCGCCATCGCGAGCGCCGCGATCCGCGACACCCAGCGCCCGACGAACGGCTCGAACTTCAGCGTCAGGAAAATCGAAGCGAGGCTGACGAGCACGACCGGCAGCCGCAGCGCCCAGATGTGACGGCCGAAAATCGCCTGCAAAACAAAGAGCACATAAAAATGCAGCGGCCCGTGATAATTGGTCGGGTCATACCGGTAGAACCCGTTTTTCATCATTTGATCGACGAACCAGCCGTTGATCCCCTCGTCGAAATGAGGCGGCTTCATGCTCAGGAGGAAGAACCGGAAAACCGCCCCGACCGCGATGATGCCCCAGAAAGTCCAGTCGAGCCGCGCCAAGCGCTCCGCCAGCGGCGGCGGGAAGGCAGATTCCACTCGCGCGGGTTGGTCTCCGCTGCTAGGTAGCGCGTCAATGCGCATCTTGGTAACAGGAGGCTGTGGCTTCATCGGGAGTAACTTTATTCGTTACATTCTGCAACATTACAAGCCGACTTACGTGACGAATGTCGACGCCCTCACCTACGCCGGAAATCTCGCCAATCTCGACGGGGTGGTCGAGGAGCACGGGGAGCGCTACGAATTTTTCCAGGCCGACATCGCCAACGCCGACCAGATGGACACCCTCCTGCACGAGGAGCAGTTCTACGCCATCATCAATTTCGCGGCCGAGTCGCACGTCGACCGCAGCATCAATTCCCCGCAAAATTTCATCCACACCAACGTCGTCGGGACCAGCATCCTGCTCGACGCCGCCCGCCGCCACGGCGTCCAGCGCTTCATCCAAGTCTCGACCGACGAGGTCTACGGATCGTTAGGCGCGACCGGGAAATTCACCGAGCAATCGCCGATCGAGCCCAGCTCCCCCTACTCCGCGAGCAAAGCCGGCGCCGATCTTCTCGCCCTCGCCTGCCATCGCACCTTCGGCCAGGAAGTCATCGTCACCCGCTGCTCCAACAACTACGGCCCCTACCAGTTCCCGGAAAAATTGATCCCGCTCATGATCATCAAGGCGCTCAACGACCAGCCGCTCCCGGTTTACGGCGACGGGAAAAACGTCCGCGACTGGATCCATGTCGAGGATCATTGCGCGGCCATCGTGGCCGCCCTTTTTAAAGGCAAACCGGGCGCGATCTACAACCTCGGCGGCGACGGCGAGATGGTGAACCTCGACGTCGTCCGGCTCATCCTCGACCGGCTAGGCAAACCGGAGAGCCTCATCTCCTTCGTCACGGATCGGCTCGGGCACGACCGGCGCTACGCGATCGATTCCAGTTTTGCCAAGCGCGAACTGGAGTGGCACCCGCTGCACAGCGCGCGCGAAGGCATCGCCACGACCGTCGATTGGTATCTGGCCCATCGCGCATGGTGGGAGAACCTCCTCGCTCGCACCGAGCGTTTCGATTAGCCCTCAGCCCTCAGCCGGTTCCTGACCCCGCTTCGCCCTCACACTTCTTTTTTTGGCGCCGGAATTGTCGAAGAAATGTCGCTTCGAATCAAAAAGCCCACCAACCGCGGACGAAAACTCCTGCGAATAGGCCGAGAAAAAGAAGCGACGCCGTCGTCATGATTCCGTTCCAGAATGGGTTCCGCCCGGCCAAACCGAACAGGATGAAAACCGGATACAGCGTCAGCGCGTAACGTGGTTCGCTCGCCAAAAAGGTAGCTGAAGTCACGAGCAACCAGGATCCTGTTATCCAGACGGCGTGCATCGGCCGCAATTTGATCCAACTGACGATGGCGCAGAAAAGCCCCAGGCATGCGAAGAGGAGTTCCTGCGTGCCGACCATGCTCGCGGCGGTTGGCGTCCGGAGTTGGTTTCGATACGCCTCCCGCATACCGATCCAGGGCCATGCGCCGGACATATGGAAAAGCTGTTCCCGCATGGGCAGGAACGCGAAAGGGTTGCCCGCGATCTTGAGATTCAAGAGGAGATAAACGCCGAAGCCTGTTGGCACGAATCCAATCCAAAGCCATTGCCAGCGCCAGCGTCTCGTTTCCCAGAACTGATGCGCTGCCTCCATCGCCAGCGTCGGCAACAAGACGATGCCAGTGGGGCGTGTCATCCAGCAAAGCGCGCCGAATAATCCGGCCATCCACCAGCGTTCATTCCGCGCCGAGAGGAGAGAAGCCAGCAGGAAGGCAAGGAAGAGCGATTCAGTGTATCCGATGTGCAAAAAATATGCGGTCGGAAAAATGAGAAAAAACCAGACAGCCCGTTGGGCTACTTCCTGTCCGTAGTCGCGCGCCACTAATCTCCGCAAGAGAACCGCCGTAGCCGCAAGGGCAAGTGCAGAGACGACGAACGCCGCTACCAGATAATCGCGGGTCACGACGGCAAACGCTCGCACCGTCCATGGAAACAACGGATACAACCACGCTTTCATCGGGTCCGCGCTGCTGTAGCCAAATTCAGCGAGCTTCAGATAATGTGGTGAATCCCAGCGGTTCCAGTTTTCCAGCAACTGACGCAGGCCGGTGATCCGTTGGTTAGTCAGGATTTGGAAGCTCTCCGCGACGAAAACAAGCAGCAGCAGCTTGATCGCCAACGTCCAGCCGATCGCGAGCCAATCCTCTTTCGG
>JACCZO010000131.1 GCA_013695925.1 Chthoniobacterales bacterium | reverse complement strand
ATCTGGCTCGCGCGCCGGTTCCCGCACGATCTGACCGAGTGCGGCGCGCAGCCGGAGAGCGGCATGCGGCGCAAAATCGAGCGCGTTGTTGTTGAATACAATATGGACCGACTCGGCGTTGCCCGCGAGTTTGTGCGCACGTTTCGCCACCTCCGCGATCTCCTCATCGCTGTAGTCGTAATAAAACCTCTCCGCGACCGTCTTGCCGCGGAGGTAGGCTTCGGCGTTGCGGCCATGCAGGCGCAGGTAGGCGAGGCGCGGATTGGTTACCTCATCGAGCTCGCTCGGCATGATGGTGAAATGAGGTTCCTTAGGGGCATCGACCAGCGCGAGCGCGGTTTTGTGATCGCGAAAAAAATCGAGCGTCTCTTCAAGTTGTTTGCCCTCTGTCCAATTGCGATTACGCAATTCCACCACCACGCCTAACGGCGCCAGGCGAGCCAGCAAATCGTCCAGTTCCGCCAGCTCGTGTTTCCGCGGGGAAAAGGCGGGCGAAAGCTGGAGCAGAAAAGCGCCAAACTTTTCTGCGGCGCGCAGCGGTTCGACCGCAGCCACGATCTGCTCGAGCAGTGCTTCCTCCAGTTTGCGGGTCAGCTCGACCTTGCCTTTCCCATCGGCCGCTGCGTTGCGCTGCAACGCGGGCGGGAGCGACTTCAGAGTGGCGGCATGGCGCGAAAGCAGGCGGTGCAATTTCACGTTGAAGACAAAGTTGTCCGGGGTGGACCGATTCCAGCGCTCGACTACACGCCTCTCCGGCACCGCGTAGAAAGTCGAGTTCACTTCAACCATGTCGAAATGCTGCGCGTACCAAGGCAACCGCTCTCCCGCCGGCAGCTTCGGCGGATACCAGCGCTCGACAAAACCGGGGTCCGACCAACTGGCGGTTCCGACCAGGATTCTCCTCATAACGGGCAGTTCTGTTCAAGCATGGCATGAGAAGACTTTGCACCCGCCTGAACGCAACTTTGATTATAGAAAGGGAGCGCCACGATCCGTGGATCACTGGCTTCCGTCCACCGCGCATATCAGAATTGCCTAATTCAGGTTTACTAACGGCGATCATCGCCCTGCCGCTAAAGAGGGCGTCTAAAAGAGGCGGAGCGGCAGCGGAAGTCGGGCATCTTGCCTGACTCGGCCGACGGACTTCCAGCCCGTCGCATCGCATCAGGCAGGCAAGATGCCCGCCTGCCGAGTCAGGCTGGAAGCCTGACTTCCGTCCGAAGCCCGACTTTTTAGACGCCCCCTAAGGAAAAGTTTGCAACTGTCTGGACGGATCTTCGCGCACCCGGGGACCATCCCCACGCGGGTGGGGAAACCGGAAATGATTGGAGGATGTGGAGTTCGAGCAGTTTGATACATGTTTCGCCCGGGACGCCGGCGGCGCGGATCGTGAACATCCGCAGCTTCTCGTTAGGCGCCTCGAGGAATTTCACGCGCGACGGGATCTGCTCGCGGGTGCGCAGGCGAAACATCGAGTGCGCTTTCCGCAACGCGATCAGGTCGCGGACGTAGTGGAACAGTTCGAGAAACACTGACGGGACAGCGCCCGTCCCTCCAACCTCCCTGTATAGCTGAGACGCTCTAATCCATTTCGGCCAGGGCCTGCTGCGCCAGCTTCTTTGCCTTTGGCTGCTCGAAGCGATCGCTCGCCGCGGCCGTGAAATCGGAGCCGATCGAGCCCGACCCCCGCTACCATCGCCCGGGGCAGCGACATTTATCGCAAATCCGCGCTTGCGCTGGACTGGCGATCTCTGATTTTCTTGCATTAGCCCGATTGAAAATCGACCGGGCACCACCACTGTAACGCGCATGAAAAAACTCGAAGCCATCATCAAGCCATTTAAACTCGAGGAAGTAAAAGAGGCTCTCGCCGAGCTCGGGATCGAGGGAATGACGGTGACAGAAGTAAAGGGATTCGGGCGCCAGAAAGGGCACACGGAAATTTATCGCGGCAGCGAATACACGGTCGATTTCTTGCCGAAGGTGAAAGTGGAAGTTGTCCTCGGCGACGAGATGGTGGACAAGGCGGTCAGCGTGGTCGTGAGCGCAGCCAAGACCGGCAAGATCGGGGACGGGAAAGTTTTTGTCCTGCCGGTCGAGCACGCGGTCCGCATTCGCACGGAAGAGATTGGCGAGAAGGCAGTGTGAGGGAGAAATGTTGAAGCCCGAATGACGAAATCCGAATCAATGACGAAGGTCGAATGACCCACTGCTGCTGGTGTTGAAGCCCGAATGACCTCGCGGCAGGTCGTTCGGGCTTCGTCATTAGTCACTCCTTCGAAATTCGTCATTCACCACATGCCTAACAAAAAAACTCCGCCCGCTGTCAGCAAGATGATCAAGGACCACGAGGTCAAACTCGTGGATTTCAAATTCACCGATCTGCCCGGAGCCTGGCAGCATTTCACCACCACTCTCACCGAGTACAATGAGGACATTTTCACCGAAGGCCTCGGCTTCGACGGCTCGAGCATCCGCGGCTGGAAAGTGATCAATGCCTCCGACATGCTCGTCATTCCCGATCCGGACACGGCCTGGATCGATATCTTTAATGCGGAGCCGACGCTCAGTCTCATCTGCACGATCGTGGAGCCGATCACGCGCGAGCCTTACAATCGCGACCCGCGCGGCATGGCGGAAAAAGCGGAAGCGTATCTGCAAAGCACGGGGATCGCGGACACCGCGTTTTTTGGGCCGGAAGCGGAATTTTTTATCTTCGACGATGTGCGTTTCAGCAATTCCGGAAACGCTTCGTCCTATTCGGTCGACAGCGCGGAGGGGCATTGGAACAGCGGACGCGAAGAGTTCCCGAATCTCGGTTACAAGATCCGGGCGAAGGAAGGTTACTTTCCGGTCGCGCCGGCCGACACCTTGCAGGACATCCGCAACGAGATGTGTCTGGAGCTCGAGAAAGCCGGCATCCCGATTGAGCGTCAGCATCACGAGGTGGCGACCGCGGGCCAGGCGGAAATCGATATTCGCTTCGCCCCGCTCAAAGTGATGGGCGACTACCTTCAATACTACAAATACATCGTGCGGAACGTGGCCCGGAAGCACAACAAAACAGTCACGTTCATGCCGAAGCCGATCTTCGGCGACAACGGCTCGGGGATGCATACCCACATCTCGCTTTGGAAAGATGAGAAGCCGCTCTTCGCTGGCAACGGCTACGCCGGCTTGAGCGACATGGCGCTCTTTTTCATCGGCGGCATTTTGAAACACGCCCCGGCGCTGACCTGCATCACGAACCCGACGACGAACAGCTACAAGCGGCTGGTCCCGGGTTTCGAGGCGCCGGTCAATCTCGCCTACTCGGCGCGAAATCGTTCCGCGGCCATTCGCATCCCGACCTACTCGGCAAATCCGAAAGCGAAACGGATCGAATTCCGCACCCCGGACGCGGCCGCCAATCCCTACGTGGCTTTCGCAGCGCTGCTCCTGGCGGGCCTGGATGGAATCCAAAACCGGATCGACCCCGGTGACCCGCTGGACAAGAATCTTTACGAGCTGCCGCCAGAGGAGCTGGCGCAGGTGCCGAGCGTCCCCGATTCGTTAGGCGGAGCGATTGCGGCGCTGGAGAACGATCACGCATTTCTTCTCCGGGGCGATGTTTTCAACACCGATTTCATCAACAACTGGGTCGAGATGAAACAAAAGGAATACGACGCCCTGCGCCTCCGGCCGCACCCGTACGAATTCCAGATGTACTACGACGTCTGAACCGGTGGCGGCGCGATCCATCGTCCGCTTCCTGGCGCTTTTCTGCCTAACGATCTGCCCGGGGCGTTTGCTCGCCGGGGCAGAGATGCATCGCCTCGATGGCACGCCCCTAACGAATTCGCAGATCGAGCTCGAGGTCGCGCGCCTGATGAAAGCGCGGCAAGTCGCTGGCCTGGCGGTCGCCTTGATCGAGGATGGAAAGCCGGTTTTTGTCAAAACCTACGGCCTCGCCAACGTCGAAAAGAAGAAACCGCTGGCGCGCGACACGATTCTGTATGCGGCTTCCCTGACCAAGCTCGCCTACACCTACATGGTGATGCAGTTGGTCGATGAGGGCGTGATCGACCTTGATCAGTCGATTGCGAAGTATCTGCCCAAGCCATTGCCGGAATACGAGAAGTATGCCGACCTCGCGAACGATGAACGCTGGCGAAAGCTGACCCCGCGCATCCTGCTCGATCACACGAGCGGCTTCCCCAATTTTCGTTTTCTCAATCTCGACGAGAAGCTCGATTTTAAATTCGATCCCGGAACGCGCTACGCCTATTCCGGCGAAGGATACAATCTGCTGCAATTCGTGCTCGAGGCCGGCCTCGGGCTGGACGCCGGTAAAGAAATGCAGCGGCGGGTTTTCGATCGCTTCGGGATGAAACGCACGAGCATGACCTGGCGTGAGGATTTTTCGCCTAACGTCGCCGATGGTTACGATGAGCACGGCAAAATGGAACGGCACGACCGTCGCGGTGCGGTCCGCGCCGCCGGTTCGATGGATACGACGATCGACGATTACGCCAGCTTTCTCGCCGGCTTCCTGCGCGGCGAAGGCCTCTCCGCCGCGACACGTGAGGAGATGTTAAAGCCGCAGATCGCGATCCATTCGGCGCATCAATTTCCGACCTTGGAAGAGACGCAAAATCCGGCGAACGCGAAAATCGGCCTCTCGTCGGGCCTCGGTTGCGTCCTTTTCCAAAGTCCGGTCGGCCTCGCTTTTTACAAAGGCGGGCATAACGAATGGACCGACAATCTCGCCATCGGCATCCCGGCGAAAAAGCGCGGGCTGCTCCTGATGTCGAACAGCATTCTGGCGGAAACGATCTACCCCGCGCTCGTCCATTATCTCTGGGGGGAGACGAATCTGCCCTGGTCGTGGGAATACAGTGTCCCCGGCTTGCCTCCCCCGGTGCCAACGGACTAACCGGGAAAAGTCTTGCAACCCAAGGAGATCGTCCGATGCTTGTTGCGTTATGGATCTGCTCGCATTTTTGGGCAACATCGGGGGACAGGAATTGATCGTCATTCTGCTGATCATCCTCCTGCTCTTCGGCGCGAAGAAGTTGCCGGAGCTGGCGAAGGGCATGGGCAAGGCCGTGCGGGAGTTCCAAAACGCGAAGGACGAGTTCAGCGACGAACTGCACAACGCGGGCAAAACTCCGGATAAGGACGTGCGCCAAGCCGACGCCACCGTGCCGCGGATCGACCATGCCGCGACCGCGCGGGAAGTCCCGCTGCCGGCGGATGAGCGGGCACGCACCGCGGACGAGCGCACTTCGCGCGAAGTCTGATCCCCTGGCGGTCAAAGCTTGCGCCTCTTCCAGAGACGCGAAACCCTTTCTCGGCGCGATAAGCATGAGAACGTGCTTTGCTATTTATCCGATGACATCCGAGAGCTTATCGTCTAACCATTTCGCTCCAAAAAATCATGTCTGAGAACGATCTCCGCCGCCAAATCAAGGAAATGCTGGTCAAGAACCTGATGCTGCAAACGCCGGCCGACCAGATCGCAGATGACCTCCCGCTCTTTGGTCCTGGCGGGCTCGGCCTCGATTCGATCGATGCTCTCGAGCTGGTCGTGAGCATGGAAAAAACCTTCGGGGTCGGCGTCCCAAATTCCGAAGTCGCTGGCAAAGCCTTGCAAACGGTGAACTCGATCCACGACTACATCGTCGAAAAGACCGAGCGGCCGGCCGCCTGACGGGATCCCAGTTGGCGCGGTCCGCCTTACCCAACTTCGGCGAGATTGATGGCATCGATCAGTTGCCGATACCGGCCAAACTGATGGCGGTGTGGCATGAGCACGATTCGAGGCAGATCCGAGATCTCGGGTTGGTTTTTTTCCTGCGGCAAAGCGCCCCTCTGCACGATTGCGCCAGTCCGAAGTAGATCTGCGAACTGCTTGTTTAGCTCTGCTATCGCTTTAGCCGTCAATTGTTTACAGATTCTCAATACCAGCTCCGAGCCGACCCAGCGCGAGGATTGGTAATTGCGATAAAAGTGTAGGATGTGTTGCACCGCCGCCTCCACATCGTGCTCAATCTTGATGAAGTTGAAGTCCTCTTTCGAGATCAGACCGAGCTTCAAAAGGTGGTCGGTCAGGAATCGCATCCAAGTTTCCCAATAGCTGCCATCTGGCCGATCGATCAGCACAATCGGGATGATCAGCGCTTTGCCAGTCTGCATGAGAGTAAGCGCCTCGAAGCCTTCGTCCATCGTCCCGAAGCCGCCGGGGAAAAGCGCGTAAGCGTGGGTTTCCTTCACGAAGTTCAATTTGCGGGTGAAGAAATAATTGAAGTTAATCAGCTTCGGATCGCCGTGGATGATTTCGTTCGCGCGCTGCTCGAATGGGAGGCGAATGTTGAGCCCGAAGCTGTTTTCGCGACCGGCCCCGCGCTGGGCAGCACCCATGATCCCGTCGCCGCCGCCGGTGATGACCATGTAATTGTGGGCCACCATCTGGCGTCCGAACTCCTCCGCCTGCTGGGCCTCGGGTTCAGAAGGCGCGGTCCGGGCGGAGCCAAAAACCACCACCTTTCGGACGTCGCGATAAGGCGCGAAAATCTTCGCCGCATAGCGCATTTCCTTGAGCGAGCGGCTCATCAGCTTGAGGTCGCCGGTGCCCATTTTGTCCCGCGCCATCTTGAGCGCGGTGACGATCAACTCCTCGATCAGCTCGGGGGATTTTTCCGCGCCCCAATCTGCGACCAGTTGTCGGACCCGGGTTTCGAATTCGGGCGGAATATTTGCAGAGCGACGGATCGGCTGATCCACCACGGCGCTACCAGTAAAATCGTCCACGTCCCGAGTTTGAGCTAGTTCGGCAGACCCGAACAGAGAAAACTGGAGCCGTTAGGCAGATTTCAGATCGGCCAGAATCTCGCCCATGCGCCGGATCGGGAGCGAATAATGTCCCTCCCCTTCGACGAAATGCTGGACGCAGCGCGGCAGCCGCGCGCCAAACGATTGCGCCAGACTCCAGTGAAAGCTTCGGTCCTTTTTCCCATGCCAGAGCCGGACCGGCACCTCGATTTCATCGAGCGGAAAACCCCACGGTTGCGCGTAAATCTCGGCATCGACCATCAGACCATCGGCGGAAGCGCGCCAAGCCTGGCGCTGGCTTTCAAAACAGGCCTCGAAGGCGGCGATGTCGCGCATCACCTTGGCGTCGCAGGGCTGGAGGAGCTTGAGCAGAAGCGGCCGAAAACGAATCGGCACTTTGAGAGAAAGAAACGGGCGCGCGGCGTGGAAGCCAAAGCGAAGCAGTTCGCGATGGCGCGGATAAAAGAAGAGGAGCCAGCGATAAAGCGGGAGCAGACCATCACGATCCGGCAGCTCAGCCAGGGGCGGCGCGCTGCTGACGGCTGCGACCGCACGCACGCGGGACGGCATCGCCCAGGCGGCCGCGAATGTGTACGGCGCTCCACCGGAAATTCCGAGCATCCGGAATTCGGCGATTTCCAACTTGTCGGCCAACTCCGCAAGCAGCGGCGGCCAATCGAGTAATTTCCTCTCCGGACGAAGGGTGGAATTTCTAATCCCGGGCCGGTCGGGCGAGATGATCCGAATTTCCAGCTCGCGCGCGGCCACGTCAGTCAGCTCCGCCATTGTGCGCGAACTGGGCCAGCCATGACAAAAAAAGACCGGCGTCCCGTTTTTCGCGCCGTACTCGGAAACCGCCACGCTGCCGCCCTGTTCGAGCTTGATTTCCTGAAATGAAGATCGCATTTGGCGGAGAAACGTAGCCCAGCGAGTGGACGGCAGCGAAGCCGCAGGTTAATTCTAGCGCCAGCCTTTCAACCGATGCCGCAATTTTCCTATCGTGCCCGCAACGCCCAGGGCGGCCTCGTCGAAGGTACGCTCAATGTGGCTGATCGCTCGGTCGCCATTCGCCAGATCGAAATGCAGAATTGCATCCCGATTCGGATCGATGTCGTGGCCGGAGCACCGGAAATGGTCAACGGGAAGGCCGCTCCCGCCAACGCGCCGGCCACACAAAATCTCAAGGTCCCCCATGGCCAGCTCCTCATTTTCACCGAGCAGCTCGGCCACCTCCTGCAGGCTGGCATGACGCTCGACGAGAGCCTCGGCGTGCTCGAGAAGCGGCTCAAACATCCGCGAGTTCAGCAAATGACAAGCGCGCTGCACCAGTCGCTGGTCGACGGTCGCAGCTTCTCCCAGGCGCTGCGCGATTTCCCGCGCATCTTCCCTCCTCTCTACCTCAACATGGTCGGCGCAGGCGAGGCGAGCGGCGCGCTGCCCGACATTCTCGAGCGCGTCGTGCAGCACCTGATGCAGGAAAAAAGCCTGCGCGACCGCGTGCAGCAGGCGCTCATCTATCCCGCCTTTCTCGCCGTCGCCGGCTCGGCCCTCATCGTCATTTTCATCACCTTTATGGTGCCGCAATTGACGAGTTTCATGTCGCAAACTGGCGGCTCGCTGCCTTTGCCAACCCGCATCTTGCTCGGCGCGAACCAGCTCATTACCGGCTACTGGTGGCTCTTCATTCTTCTCGTCATTGGCGCAACGGTCGGCTTCCGCGCCTTTGTTCGAAGTGACGAAGGGCGCCTTACCTGGGACCGATTTCGGCTTTCCATCCCCGGCTACGGACGAATCCGGCGGCATCAATATTACGCCCAGTTTTCGCGCACTCTCGGCACGCTGATGGAAAATGGGATCCCGTTGCTCAAGGCACTCGATCTGGTCACAGAGATCGCGGCCAACAAGTATCTCGAGGGAAAACTGCGCGACGTCCGCCGCTCCATCATCGATGGCGCCAACCTCTCCAGCGCCCTGGCAAAGCAAGAGATTTTTCCCGAGCTCTTCACCGACATGATGGCGGTCGGCGAGCAAACCGGTCACTTCGCGCGCACCATGCAGACGATTGCCGACGTTTACGAACGTGAGTTGGACCGGACGGTCAACGTCATCTCGGCTTTGATTCCGCCGGTGATCATTGTGCTCATCGCGATTGTGGTCGGATTCGTGGTTTACAGCATCCTCTCGGCCGTCTTCGAGATGACGCACAGTTTGCAGTTTCGCCCGCACTAACATACTCTCGCCCCCGGGATGCTTTTTCGGTTCGTCGCGCTCGCGTTGTTCGTCGTCGGGCTAGCTGCGCTTCGCGCGCAACAGGCCCTCCCTCCGCCCGGGACCCAGGTTCTTCGCCCGAGCCAATCCGCCGAGGCGGCACCGGACAGCGCCTGGCTCGATCTGCGCCAGGCCAAGCCGGCCCACTCGAAAATCCAGGCCTCGCCCGACTGGGTGGAATCGGTCTCCTTCGCGCCCGGCAAAGCCACCGAAGGCGCGCCGGCGAAAAGTGTTTTTCGCATCCGGCTAACCCGGCCTAACGAGGACTGCCAGCTCCTTCTCTTCCGGCTTTATTTCGACGACAACCCGGAACAGCAACCAGCATTGATCGCCTGGGACGAATCGGGCACCCAGCTCCTGCGCTCCGGTTCGTTAGGCCAAAAAACCGGGCTCGCCACCTCCTCGAGCACGATCGTGCCGATGATCGGCGTAACCGCGATCGACGTCGAAGTGCCGGGCGACGGCCGCTCGGTCCGGGGCGCCTATCTCGATTGGATGAAATCGCGCCAGGTGATGCGCCCGCTGCATGACGAGGCGCAAACTTCGCTGCCGGCGCCCTTCGCCGCCGCACCTCCCCTGAAGGCCGGGACGGAAGACGCGGAAGTGTTCGGCACCGTGACCGCGCCGCTCACGGCCGACACCATTGCGATGGGTTCGAGTCTCCAGGACGGGGCGGCCTTCCAATTCGGGCTCGAAGCGCAGCCGCTCGTCGCGCTCCTTACTTTTGAAGTGGCGAGCCCGCAGGTCGAGGCGCCGCCGGAGATTTATGTCAACGGGCAGGACGTGGGCCCGGCTTCCCTGGTTTTACCCGACCTGGCCGACCCGGCTTATCGAGGCCTCTCGCTCTCGCTCGTGCAGACAATGCAATTCCAGTATACCGGCTGGGTGCGGGCGCAAAAGATCGTGCCGGCCTCGATCTTGAAGGCGGGAACGAATGATGTGATCATTCTGGCCGGCGCCGGAACTTCTGCCTCGGCCATCAGGGAAACGCAGATCCAGTTGAAATACCTCTGGGATAAATCTGATTACCTGCTTGAACCACTGAAGTAGCCCCGCTGTCTCATATTTTATGCGCAAAAATCAAAGTGCTTTCACCCTCCTCGAGATCATGCTCGTGGTTTCGATCATCGCCGTCCTGTTGAGCGTCGCGATTTACAGATTGCGGGGCAGCCTGGAGACCGGAAAGATGGTCGCCGTTCAGGCCGATCTGCAAAGCATCAGCACCCAGCTCAAAGTCTACGAGAGTTTCAACGGATTCGTCCCGACGACCGAGCAGGGCCTGCAAGCTCTGGTCGCGCGGCCTTCCACCGATCCACAACCGTCTCGCTGGACGCAGTTGCTCGATTCGGTGCCCAAGGATCCGTGGCGAACGCCCTACATCTACGTGAGCCCGGGCCGGAAGAATCCCGCCGGCTACGATTTGTATTCGGCCGGGCCGGACCGGCAACCGGATACTTCGGACGACGATTGGGGCGGATACTAAGCCACAGGTCCTTTGCCTAACGAACGGCCACCTCGACCGGCCTAGGACTGGTCGGGATCCATGTCGTCCTCCGAAAGCTGCTGCTGCTCCTGTTCCTGCTGCGGCTGACGGACCGGCGGAACGCCCTTCCGCCGAATAACGGGGCGCACATGGGGCGCTGGAGTCGGAATCTGCGGCACCGGCATGGCCCGCTGAATTGGCACCTGCGGATTACCGTTCGCCGGCCGCGCGCTGCCAACGCCCGGTTGTGGTTGAGGAACGACCGGCGCCGGATTCTGAATCGGCTGGCCGAGAAGCGCTTCGTTAAACGTGAGGGTCGCGAACTGCCCGTCCTTCGAAATCGTGACCTTGGTTTCGCCCACCTGGTCCGACCACTGGATATTGGAGATGGAATAACCGTGAATCGTTTCCTTCGTGTTCAGGTACTCCTTCAGGTTCTTATCCGTGGTCGAAGCGAGGGTGACGTAATCGCCGTCGGTCGAATGGGCCGCGTTTGCGATATAAAGGTCCTTGGCAAAATCCGGCGCGGCAGGGATCGGCGCGCCGGCGGTCGCGATTGCAAACGGGGAGCGTTTCACCATCGGCTCGTAGCGCGCAAATTTCTCCATCTTCGGTAGATCGTCCTTGGCCCAGCCGAAGTTTGTCAGGCTAAGAAAGATCCCAATTGCGACCAGAATGATCCTTTTTGCTTTCATGATTTGTTCCCGCCGGGCGCGAACCATTTGGCAATCTTAAATCGCCCGCGCATCACTGTCGGATCGGTTTCATCGACCAGCAAGTTGACGTTCTCGAAAACGATAAAGGCTTCCGGCCGCTGGATGTCGTAGAGGAAATGAACCAGTGCATCCCAGCCGCTCCTGGTCTCGAAAGTAGCCGAGACCGACTGGTGCGAGTCGGCTGATTCCACCGCGCCGATCTGGGGATTTTCGATCTGGATGTTGTGCTTCCCCGCGATCTCTTTGACCTGCGTGAGGAGGGTGGAAGCTTCCGCCGGATTGTTCAGTTTCGGCTGGTTTTTCTTCAGCCACTCGGCGCGCCGCTTCCACATTTTCTCTTCCTGGAGATAGACCTTCTGCTCGGCGCGGGCGGCTTTTCGAGCGCCGTAATCTTTCCGCGCATCGGCGCTCATGCCGAAAAGCAGGCTCCAGACGAAGATGTTGATGAAAAGGAAGAGAATCCCGGCGACGGCGAGCGCGAGGATACGCTCCCGCTGATTCATCTGCGCGAGCCAGCGGGAAATCATTTCGTTTTGCCCTCCAGCCGGAATTGCGCGTGATCGTTAGGCAAAATGCGCGGGGTGCCGAGGGTGAGCTCGAAAGCCTGTAACTCGGGATTCTTTTTTACCTTCTCCGCCAATTGGTAGGCGAGCGCGGCCGAAGGCGCTTCACCCTGCACGGAAATGTTGCGCGTCGACTGGTCGTAGACCGTGATCCGAACGTCGGGATTCGGCAGGCTCTCGTGCAAATGGAGCAGGACTTCGATCGGGTAAAAGTGCGGATCAATCGCGGGCGAAAGCGCCTTCCAATCCACCTCCGCGTTGCGGATAAATCTCACCGTGGGCTCGTCGCGCTCGATTGCTTTCTGATAACGGCCGACCTGGATACGAATGATCCCCACGTAAAGGGCAAAGAGGAGGAAGGCCGCGGCGTAGGCGGCGCCCGCCCAGATGAGACGACGGCGCCATTCTTTTTGCCTAACGAGTGAGGCGCGCTGTTTGCGCCAGGTTTCCGGAGCGAGGTCGAGCTTGACCGCGGCGGGCGGAGTTTCCATGCCGACAAGATTGGGACGCTGGGCGAAGACGCGCTCGATCGTGTCCCGCAAAGGCATGCAATTTTCGTCCAGCAGGATGGTCGGAAAAGTGGTGTCGATTCCCTGCAATTCGGCGCTCAAGGCCAGCTGCGGCAGGTCGCGCTGCAGTTGCTCCGGCCCGGTGGCATCGAGCGTGCGGGCGAGGCTGAGCTTGCCGTTCTCGGTGATCGCGGAGACGAGTTTTCCCCCTTCGCGATAAATAATCAATGCCCGCCCGGAGGCGGCGCGCGATGCCGCGCGTTGCGCCGCGTAGACCGTCACTTGCCGCGGAATATGCCCGCGCTTCAAGAGCGGTCCGGCCAGTTCCGTGAGCTTCGCATTATGCACCGCCACCGAGGAAACCACGCTTTCGTTTTCTCCCTGCTCGATTAATTCGAAATCGCTCGTCACTTCCTCGGGAGGATAGGGAAACGACTTTTCCACCTGGAGCCGGACCATGCCGCCGAACTCCGTCGGGTCGCTCGTCGGCAGGCGCAAACGCTGGGCCAGGACCGCATTCACCGGCAGCGCTAAAACGATGTCGTCCCCCTCGCCCAGGAGGCCACTGGCTTCATCCAAATCGGCGACGCTCCGCACCTCCCAAGTGCCGTTGGCGGCCTGGGAGCGGACCACATTCCAGCCCCCGTCGGCGGGCGCGATAAAAACAGGTGCGGATGCGGGTTCGATATTAAAATTCCTTCCAACGAATCATCTGGGGCTGTGCTGCCTTCCGAATAATCATCTCGACCGTTCGTGTGACCTCGCCGGATTTTCCCACACTGACGACGCGCACAACCTGGTCTTTGAATCCGATTAGGCCGGAAAGCTGCGCAAATTGCTCCGGTGTGAATCCGAGCGCAAGCCTAACCTGATCGAGAGAAGCAAAGGGCGGATCGTCCTCTGTCCCGTCGATCTCATCGGGTCCGCGGCGATATTCCAGAAATCGATCTGCGATCGGGTCGTTGAATCCGGGCAGACAGAGCAGGACATCGCGCGACGCCCAAACTAGATCAACCGGGCCGGTGCTGTAGAGGGTAAAATCCGCGTCCCAGTTGGGTTGGGCGGTAAACTTCTCCCATGCCTTCACCTGTTTGAGCTCGTCCAGACGTTGGAGGAGCGAATTCTTCGGCTGATACTCGGGCTCCGATTCCGCGCCGTTCAAGCGGGGGAGATTGTCCGGGTCGACATAATCGAGCAGACAATCGATCATCCGGTCGCGCTCGTTCAGATCGATTCCCTTGATTTCGAGGTACTGGCGGAGAATGCCGATGCGCTGCGGATTTTCGCCCGCAAGGATCCAGTTTAAGTTCAGGCGCCCGCCTTCCCCGGTGATCCTGGCGTCGTAGCGCTGGTTTCGGCCTAACGAACCGTGAAGGACGCTCGAGCCAGTCTCGACCGTCGGGCTGAGTGCGACCTCGGCGCCGGAAGAGGCCATCGCGGCCGCTTCCACCACTCGGCTGGCATTGCCGGAAAGGGTGAGACGGGAATCGATGTCCAACGCCCAGGCGATAACCATCGCGCTAAGCAAAAAAAGCGCCCAGAGCGCGAGCATGAGCGCGGCGCCGGAGCGCCTGGGATTGGAGGAGCCTCGCTTCATCATCAGAGCGGCGAGCGCCGAAGTGCCAGCACCGCTTCCCAAGGGACGGAAGCGCCCGCCTGAGCGATTGTTAGGCGAACGAGATGCGGCAGGGTGCTGCGATCGGTCCAGCGTTCCACCCAGGCGTTGAGTCGCGGATCGAAATAGCGAATCTCCATGCTTTGCACCCCGCGCATGAGCGAGACCCAGGCTTTATTTTCCGGCACGGGATTACTTTCGTCTTCCGCTTCGCGCACAACGCCCAGCTCCATCTGGTCGCTCCCTTCGATCGGTCGCAAGCGCAGGGTCACGTAATATTCGCCCAGCGCATAACGGGTCATTAATCCCGGTCCGGCCGGGCAAATCCAAGTCATTTCATCCCGCGAACGGCCGCTAAATTTGTAGGGCTCACCCAACAACGCCTCCTGACCCGGCGCCAGTTCCTGCAGTTGCTGGGTCAGCAGGCTGGCCAGTCCCTCATAACGAGCATCGGTTTCATTCAGCTCGGTGGAAAGACGCACCGCCGTCAGGTTCGTGCTCACAAAACGAAAAATCGCCATCGCCATCATGCCGAGGATCGCCACTGCCAGCATGACCTCGAGCAGGGTGAACGCCGGCGCTCGGCGCCGGTCAGCCCGCACGATAGACATAGAAGACCAGTTGCTTGTTTTGTGTTGTGCCTTCACGCGACCACTCCGCCCGCAGGGTCACCCGGTTAATTCCCGTGATGATCGTGTTGTCCTCGTCCACTAACTCTTCCGGCACGCTTTTTTGGATCAGCTTTACGACACCGTAACCGGTATCGACGTTCAGTTCCTTGGCCGCATCGGGCCGGCCGGGGCTGGCCTGCACTTCCGCCATCCGATTGGCCAGAAGCTGGCGGACGCGATTCTCCTCCTCGCTCAGCGCGCTGGCGTTGAGGCAATTTTCCACCGCCCGGCCAAGCGCGAGAACTCCGACAACGAAAATCGTGAGCCCAAGAAGCACCTCGTAGAGCGCAAAACCGAGCCGGCCCTTAGCGCGTAGCATAACGAATAATCTCCGGACGCGCCGTGAGCGGCGCGTAGTTGACTTCCCATGCTCCGTCCGGCCCTTTGAAACGCACGTTGGCCGGCTCGCACGCCCCCGAGGGCCAGAATATCCATTGCGCGAGCGGATCTTTCGCGAGCGCCGCCGGCAGCCGCAGGATATAGGCGTGTCCTTGGTCGAGCGCGAGGGCCGCGGTCGGCTTGTCCGGGTCGCCTTCCGCGATCGTTTCCGGACGCAGGATGATGGATTGCCGTTGCCATTCTATCAGGTACGGACGGCGCTCCTGGACGCTGTGTTCCTGAGCCATGCGCACGATCTGATTCATGGCATCGAGCGAGCGCTGCAGGCGGCGATTAGCGAGCACACCAGTGACACTGGGGACGGCGAGCAAAAGCAGAAGCAGCAGAATAACGACCGCAATCGCGATCTCGATCAGAGTAAAACCCGCAGGGCGCCGCATGGGCGAATTTTACGACGGCCGATGAAAATCACAACCGTGACGGCCGGGGCGCTTTGGAGAAAAGTCCCGGTGCGGTCCCAATCGCCGCCGGTACGCAATTCACCGCTAGAGAATAGCAAGCCGCCGACAGCATTCCCCCACTGGCGTGATAATCTGGCGGAGTGATTGTCTCCGCCGTCGAGCCGTCCGCTCCGCCCGTCGCCATCGCGACACCCCCGCTCCGCCTCCGGGCAGTTCATAAAATCCTCCTTCTCGGTGCCGCCCTCGGTGTGCTCGGAGCGATGGCCTGGCAGGGACTCACGACCGGGGGTTCGCCCGATCCCACTCGCGCCAACGTTAGCCCCACCGTCGCCATTCTCGACATTGGCATTCTCGTTTTTCGCGAAGGGCTCGAATGCATCCTCGTCCTCGCCGCCATTACCGCCAGCATGACCGGCCCGCGCAGTTATTGTCGCCGCCCGGTCGCCTGGGGCGCCGGGCTCGCGCTTTTTTGGCCACGCTTGTCACCTGGATGATCGCGGTCCGCATCATGAGCGCGCTCGCCGACAACGTCTCGGCGCTCCACCTGCAGGCCGCGACTGGGCTGCTCGCCGTCGTCGTCCTGCTCGTAATCATGAACTGGTTTTTTTACAAGATTTATTGGGGCGGCTGGATCCGCGCCCATAATCGCCGGCGCAAGACGTTGCTGACCAGCGGCGCAGCGGGCAACGCTTCCCATACCCGCTTGATCTGAGGACTGATCCTGCTTGGTTTTACTTCGCTTTATCGCGAAGGCTTTGAGGTCGTCCTTTTCCTGCAAACCTATCACCTGCGCCTCGGTGGTGCGGTTGTCCTGACGGGCACTCTTCTCGGTCTTGGTCTCTCCGGGGTAGTCGCCATTCTCACTTTCGTGCTCCAGCAGCGGCTCCCCTACCGCAATATGCTGGTCACGACCGGCATCCTGTTAGGGGGCGTTCTCCTCGTCATGGTGGGCGAGCAGGCGCAGGAAATGCAGCTTGCGCATTGGATTTCGACTACCCCGGTTCCTGGACTCGTCAGTCTGATGCCGGACTGGGTCGGTCTTTGGTTTGCCGTCTTTCCCACCTACGAGACCCTGATCGCGCAACTCATCGCCGCGATCGTGGTAATCGGCTCCTATTACGCCGCGCGGCGGGTCCGCTGCACCGCGGAGCCAGTCGCCTGATCCTTGAGGCAGTCGCCTGACGGTTGTGCGGGCGCCGGCCTAACGTCCTCTCACAATCTTGTAAACGCTGCCGGTTCCACCCCCGAAATCGGTCAGGTAGAGTTCGCCCGCGGCGTCCTCACCAAAAGAGGTGGGGTTGAGTAGCGGATAGCCGCCTCGCCGTGTCGGAAACAGATCGGCGGTGATATCCGTGAAATCAGTCGCGGTCTGCCCGTCATAACGCAGCGTCCAGATTTTGCCGGTGAAATCACCACTTTCCCCGCCGAGATAATCGGCGAAAACGTAGAGCCCGCGCAGATCGCGCACCT
>JACCZO010000130.1 GCA_013695925.1 Chthoniobacterales bacterium | reverse complement strand
GCGTTGACCCCGGCTGGTCTTGCGCGTGGCCACCTCCGACGCGGCCGGGGTCAACGCCCCCGGCTACAGTGACCCCAGGCGTGCCGGACGGCGCAGTCGATTGCAGGCTGTTTTGTTGCTGCATGATCTGTTGCGCCATGGCGAGGCCGACCGCCATTTCCGTCGCCACGCCGCCCGCGCTGCCGCCTTTCTCCATGCCCTGCGCCATCTGGAATTTCACGTAGTCGTTCAGATTCCCGACCGCGGCCATGCTGGAGCGCTTGTCGATCGCCTGCTCCACTTCCGCCGGCACGGAGACGTTCTCGAGCACGAAACTGGTCAGCTCGATGCCGTATTTTGCCTGGATGATCGGGTTGATCAGCGGCAGCAGCGCCTCGCCCACTTCCTGGTAACGCGTCGCGACATCGAGCACCGGAATTTTCGCGCTCGCGAGCGCATCGCTGAAGATGCTGACGATGCGGGAGCGCATCGTCTCGGTGAATTCATCGAGCCGGAAATTGTGATCGCTCCCCGCGACTTCCTTCAGCATCAGCTTCGGGTCGCTCACCCGGAAATCGTAGGTGCCGAAAGCGCGCACCCTGACGATGCCAAAATCCTGGTCGCGCATCATGATCGGGTTGGCCGTGCCCCATTTGTTGCCGGTAAAGAGGCGGGTGGTGACGAAATAGACGTCCGCTTTGAAAGGCGACTCGAAGCCGTATTTCCAAGACTTGAGGGTAGTCAGGATCGGGATGTTGTCGGTCGTTAGGCTGTGTTTGCCCGGTCCGAAGGTGTCGCCGAATTCACCGAGGTAAACGAATTGCGCGACCTGCGATTCGCGCACGATCAACTGTGCGCCGCGCTTGATCTCGGCGTCGTTGTCCTCAAAGCGGAAGGAAATCGTGTCGCGCGAATCGTCGGTCCACTCGATGATCTCGATCAACTGCCCGCGGATGAAACTCATGATGCCCATAGTGATGTTCCTGTTGAAGTTGCGTGAGTGAGAAAAGTAGCGTTCCACCGCCAAACGCAAGGGCCTTCTTGCGCGACCATTCGTTTCCACTGATCTATTTTTGAAAACATGACGGCGTGAGAAATCTGTCTGGCGCTGCAAATCCGATTCTCTGGCATGAAGAAGCTCTTGCTCTTTCTGCTCGCGACGAGTCTCTGCCTGGCCTGCGCTCACGCGGATGACAACGTCAAATCAGTGCAGACCAAACTGCGCGAAGGCGGTTTCTATTTCGGGGACGCGACCGGAGTTTACGACAGTGAGACCGCCGCGGCGGTGACCCGTTTTCAAATTCGTCGGGGCCTCTCCATTTCGGGTCGGCTCGATGCGGCCACCGCCGAGGCGCTGGGGGTGGCGGCGTCGACGACCGAAGCAACCGAGCCCGCGCCGGAATCAGGGACCTGGCGGCGGCTGCGAAACGGCGACATGCAGTTTCTCAAGAAACTAAATGCGGGCGAGATCGCTCCGCCCAAACCCGCAGCGCAAGCTTCGCCGCCGCCAGCGGAAACAACGGTGACGAAAGTCGAGTCTCGCACGAAAACGCAGACGAGAGAGACAGCTCCGCCGGCGGCTGGCCCCGCGGAGACGGGCGGTGTGTACGGTCGGGAACGGCTGCGCGATTATGTGGGCGCTTTTGTCCTGGCAGGATTGGATCCGCAGATTGGTGCGGAGCTGGAATTCTTCGCCGAAGGGGTGAATTACTTCGGCGAGGCGAACGTGAGCCGGCAGAAAATTCGCGCCGACTTGCTGCGCTACGATCGGAAGTGGCCGCAACGCCGGTTCTGGCTGGCCGGCGAAGTGGAGGTACAACCGCAGCCCGACGGAAAGTTCCGCGTGACGTTTCCGCTGCGTTATGAACTGCGCAACGGTCCGAAACATTCCTCGGGCAAAGTGCTGAAGACCCTCGTGCTCCGGAAAGCGCGCGAAGGAGACTTGGAAATCGTTGGAGTAAACGAGAGAAAGAGCTAGCCTCGGCGGAAAATGCGCGGGGTCGGCTTGGAGTGATCCCGCTGATGGCCGGTGATTTCTCCCTCAATTGTCCGGCGATCGACGCGAGTGAGCGCTTTTATCTGGCCCGCCGTGAGGAGCGGCGTGTGTGGGATATCGCAAAGGTGGTTCGGCACGACCCAGACGTCCTCTTCCGAGGTCATCCAATCGTAGGGATCGAACTGGGAGAGGTTTACCGGGCGCGAGTAACGGCGCAAGGTGCGTTCGCCGCGCAGATTGAAATAGATGTTGAAGTAGCTCAGGGCCAGCTCGCGCAAGGTGCGGTAGACCGGCTCGCGATATCTGCAGCCCGTGAAGTTGGATTTTGCGATCGCGCCCCAATGGTCCCGGACTTTGAAGACGGCGATGACATGATCGGTGTCGTTATCCGCTTCCAAGTCGAGAAGCAAAGGCGGGAAACCGACCACTCGGAGCGCGGCGGCGGCGAAGGTGGCGCCTTCCAGGCAATGGGCGGTGTGTTCACGCAGAACGACCCGCGGCGACCAGGCAGTGGGTGCGAGATGGTACGGGATCGCGTCGAGGAATCGTTGAATGCCAACCGGCGTCTTGAGAGCGCGAAGCCGGCGAAGCTCAGAAGAAGAAAACACCGGAAGAGAGATACTGAAAACCTCAAACACTGAAAGCTGAAATGAGCCGAGAGGTCGGAAGCGAAGTGATCAAAGCGAACTTGTGCGGAATGATGCGAAACGGCAGGATCATTCTCCATGCCCAGTCAGCCGGAACAGTTTTCGCCCCGCATGAGACCGGGTGGACGCTGGTTGAGCGCGCTCGAGCTTTTGTTCGGCTCGGCGATTGTGATCGGTCATAATGTGTATCACCTCGTGCCTAACGAGGTGCTAATTCTGTTTGTCGTCGGCTGGCTTTCGGTGCGTATTCGCAATGGCCGTTGGGCGGCGATTGGTTTCAAGCGGCCCCAATTCTGGATGCGAATCGTGGGAATCGCTTTGGCCGCGGCGGGGTTGCGGATCGTGCTCGGCTCATTTTTGATCGAACCCCTCGGGGCGCGCTTCTGGCCGGCGATCGAACCCCCGGCCGGGGCCGAGCAGATCGCCGGCAATCTCAAGGTCGCAATGTTGTGGCTGCTTCTGGTCTGGACCTTCGCCGCCTTCGGCGAAGAGATCGTGTATCGCGGTTACCTGACTCTGCGAGGAGCGGAGGCGAGTGGCGGATCGAGCGCGGCCTTTTGGTGGGCGACGCTGCTGGTTTCGTTTCTATTTGGGCTCGGCCATTTTTACAAGGGACCGACGGGGATTCTCGATTCAGCGGTGGCCGGGCTGATCCTTGGCGCGGCCTATCTTGTCTCCGGACGCAACCTTTGGACCGCGGTCCTGGGCCACGGGTTTATCGACACTTACGCGGTCGTCGCGCTTTTTTTCGGCTGGGAATCCTGATCGCTGGAGAAAAGTGGGCACCTCAGCTGGCGAAGTCGGCGATATTGGTCAGCTCGAGGAACCCGGCGGGGTCAGGAATTGATTTGGAATCGCAGCACGGGCCGGTGGTTTGCCTGAAAGTATCGAGCAGCGTTGTTCTATTCGAAGCGGTCGTCCTTGAAGTGGCGTTTGCCCTTTTGCGCTTTGGCGTACTCGTCGCGGCTAAGGATGTTTTCCTCGATCGTCATGTCGGTGCGACAAAAGGTCTGGAAAAAGTTGACCACCTTTTCGGATGAGCTCAGCACTTCCTCGGTCAGAAAGTTGGCATCGACGTTGATGCAGACGGCGCCGACGACTCCGTATTCCGGGCGAATAATCGGAATCGTCGTGCACTTGAACTTCCGCGCTCCGAGATTCAGCTCGTAGTTCAACTTTTCCTCGTGGGTGAGCTGCCGTTTCTTCAGGTCAATGACGAGGTTGGTCGTACCGTCGTGCAGATGGCGGCCGGTCACGTTGTTCTCGAGCGCGACGAGCGAGCGCGAAGGATTCGAGAGATCGTGGAGCAGGATCTCGATTCCGAGATTGGGGAATGACTTCCCGATGAGGTGGACGATGCGATTGAAATTCTCCAGGTATTCGCGGGTGTCGTCCTCAATCTTCTTGCCGTCGTAGCGGGCAAAGAGACGGGCGTAAACTTTCTGCTCCGAGGGTTCGAGCTGAGCGCGGACGTTGTTCTGTTCGCCGATGAAGATGAGCTGCCGCGCCGCCATCGGATCGAAGTTGCGCAGGAAATAATGCATCCCGAGACGGAAATCTTTCAGGCTGAACTCCGGGAAATTGTCGCGATTGATCGCATAAGGATAAAAGTCGTAATCCTCGAGCTTTTTACCGAAGCGCTGCCGCTCCTTGTATTTTCCCCAGAGAAACCCGATGGCGAGGAAAAGGGCGGAGGCGATGATCGAGGCGATCACGTTGACGGTGACATCGTTCCCGAATCCGCCGGCCGCAAGGAGCATGGGGAAATGATAAATGAGAAAGTAGAAAGTGGAAGACCGAGCGCTAAGGTAGCCCGCGATGAAAGCGATCCGTGTCGAAGAATTTGGCGAGCCCGGGGTGATGAAACTGGTTGAGGTGCCGATGCCCGAGCCGGGGCGCGGTCAACTGCTCGTCAAGCTGCACGCGGCGGGAGTGAATCCGGTCGAGACTTACATTCGCGCCGGAACCTACGCGCGGAAGCCTGCGCTGCCGTTTACCCCGGGGAACGACGGCGCGGGCGTGGTGGAAAAGATCGGCGAGGGCGTGAGCGAATTTCGCCCGGGCGATCGGGTCTACCTGGCGGGATCGAGCAGCGGAACCTACGCCGAGTACGCGCTCAGTGGCGTCGCCCAGGTGCATCGCTTGCCGGAGAAAGCCTCTTTTGCACAGGGCGCGGCGATGGGAACCCCTTACGCGACGGCCTATCGCGGGTTGGTCCAGCGCGGCGGCACCCAGCCTAACGACATCGTGCTGGTGCATGGCGCGAGCGGCGGAGTTGGAACGGCCGCGGTGCAAATTGCCGTCGCTCGCGGGATGCACGTTCTCGGCACTGCCGGCACCGAGCGCGGACGAGAACTGGTGCGAGAGCAGGGCGCGCACGAGGTGTTCGATCATCACGCCACCGATTATCTGGCATCAATCAAGAAAGCAACCGGAGGACGCGGCGTAGACGTCATCCTGGAAATGCTCGCCAACGTGAATCTGGGCCATGACCTGACGATCCTCGCACCGCGGGGACGCGTCGTCGTGATCGGCAACCGCGGCCGGGTGGAGATCGACGCGCGTGAAACCATGTCGCGCGATGCCGACATTCGCGGGATGGTCCTGCCGAATACGCCCCCGGATGAATTGGCGAGTCTGCACGCTGCGCTCGTCGCCGGGTTGGACGATGGAACGCTGCGGCCAGTGGTGGGGAAGGAACTTTCGCTGCGTGAAGCACCGCAGGCACACCGGTCGGTGTTGGAGCCGGGCGCGTTTGGGAAAATCGTCCTGCTGCCCTAGGTCGAACCACCGCTATGATACCCACGACCTTTTCAGACTCCGCTATCAACACTCAATCCTTCGGCCTGACTGACGTGAAGACGGCCTTACTGGAACCCGCATTGATCGTAGCGCGGCAATTTTTTGGGTCGCTACCCTGCCCTTCATAGCTCTCTCCCTGATGGCGGTCAAAATCTGGGATACGCTCAAGGCCTTCGGCTCGGGCTCGAGTGTCCGCCTCAATCCGCTCATCCTACGCACCGGGCTGGCCAAGAGCAGCCTGACGGTCCGCAACTCGGCGCGGACGGCTCGCATCTAAGCAGCTCGCCGTCCGGCTCGCGCCGCCCCTTCCCGAACGCGCGAGAGCCCGAACGCGCGAGAGCGAGTTTCTTGATATGGAGTCGAATTTTTTCTGCGGCCTACTTTCCACGAACAAACCAAAACGGCGTGCTCGCAGTCTTCGACTGCAAACACGCCGATTGGAAATGAGCGTGCGCTCTGCTGTCCGAACGACTAGGGCTTAGCCGTCTTCTGGAGCGTCGCAGTCGCGCTGCGGGTTAAGCCGGAAGAAACTCCCGTTACCGTGAAGACATAGGTGCCCTTGGCGGTGGATGAGCTAACGGTCAGAGTTAGCGCCGAAGAAGTTGTCGCCGGATTCGGGTTGAAGCTCCCTGTGGTACCCGTTGGAAGGCCGGTCACGGAAAGAGTCACTCCCGAATTGAAGCCCCCGCTCGGGGTGATCGTAACGGTGTAGACCGCCGTGCCGCCGTTCTTGCCGATGGTGATCTTAGACGGGCTAATCGAAAGCGAATAGTCAGCCGCCGGAGTCGGCGTAGGAGTAGCGGTTGGCGTCGGGGTGGGAGTAGCGGTCGGCGTCGGCGTAGGAGTAGGAGTTCCTGAGGCCAGCTTGAAGGACCCTATGCGCGTGCGCCAGTTAAAAGTGCCAGTGGATGAGTAGTACTCGTTCGTATACCAGAAGGTCGCGTCGTCGACCGGGTCCACCGTAAGGGCGCTGTAATCGCCCCAGCGATTCCCGGTGCCGGTCTGGCTCCCCGTCCCATCAAAAAGATGAGCTTCTCCCTGAGCAAGCGTGTTGATAGGGTCGCCAGCCAGTCGCCCGGCGTAACGGAGTTGTGGAAAGATCGAACCACTGGAAGCGCTGTAACCGATCGCCAGATTCCCCTGGCCATCCATCGCCGCGCTGCCCATCCAGCGCCAGGTGGTATCCGGCTGGTAGGTGCTTTCCTGGAAAACCGTGACCGGGCCCGCCGTGACTCCACGGAGCTCGAACCAACGGATGCCTGCGACTCCCCCGGCGCTGACGGAAAAGTTGCCGACCACCGATTCGTGACCGTCGCTGAATTTCCGATAAGCCAGCCGGAACATCAAACGGTCGCCGATGCCGTCCAATCTATTGTTACTTGTTACGCCCGACTCCGGCACGCAGGAGCGGGTGCTGGGACAGAGCGAAGTAAAAGCCGCTGCAGAAGGCGTAGCGAATGTCGTGAAGGTGGAGTTACTCGGCGTGGCGAAATCCGCATGGAAGTGATAGGTCGTATACTGACCGCCACTCGGGAACCCGACAAAGGTATTCGGCGCACCAGCAGTCGGCAATATCGAACCGTCGAGATCTGCCGGCAAGAATGGCGCCACCGAACTGCCGAGAGCTCCACCGGGACTGACGAAGCTGGAGGGGGCGCCAGTCAGCATCGCGCTGCGATCGAAAGCGAAGGCTTGGGGACCGAGGTATGCCGTGCCGGCAGAATTAAATACGTTCATACTCATGTAATAAGCATCGGGCCAGACGCCGAGGTGCGGGTAGTCGAAGAAGTTCGACCCGAGGTGAAATCCGTACCGATAATAAGATCCGGTGGCGTCGCTCGTCGTCGAGACCGCGATGCACTCATCCGTGATCGTGCTGCCGCCGGCGAACTGGGTGATGACCCAGCGCCCCGCCAGTTGATCGTAAAGCACAACCGGGTCACCAGCGCCGCCCGTTTCGCAGACGCCGCCAAAGCCGGTCCAGATTGACGAGATGCTCTTCGGCCCCAAGATCGAGCTGCCGGTGGCCTTGTCGAAAACCTGATAGCCTTCGTTGACCATTTGGACATATTGCGTTGCTCCAACTTCGCCGTTCGTATCGGGTGGAGCGCAGTTGCACCCGACGCCGGGGAACGCGATGCCATCAAAGTTGAGGATCGGCGCGGGGATACTTGGCGCGAGGAAACCCAGGGCCGAACCACTCTTTTCGATCACCGGATCTGGCTTGTCGACGTGGGAGTTAGGGATCTTCGGATTCTCGGCGGCTTCACGCTTTTGGCGAACAGTATAGTCCCAGTCGGGCGTATCGCGCATTAGGGGCGAAACGTCATTGTGATAGGATGGCGTGAATTGGACGCGTTGGGGACCCAGCGCGAGCGCTGACGTGATTGACAGCACGCTACATCCGCAGAAGGCGATGAAGCGTGCGCTAATGACCGAAGTTGGTTTGGTTTTCATTTAGTGATAGATACGGAATTAAGAAACCTCTTAACGGCACCCAGCTTAGCACGGATTCCCAGGTAACCCGCTAACTATTTTTATGCCAAATCCGGTTAAATTCTTCTCCGTGATAAAAATGTAATGAGCGATCCTACTCACTTCCAGCCCGCCCCGTGGTCATTTTCTTAGGCTTCGTTGCCGGCCTGAACCGAGAGTCCTAGCGGTAACCCTCCGGATGGTGCAACCACAACCGCATATTAGGGAGAGCCTGGAGCTTCCAGGTCCATTCGCCTCCTGTCCTCTAGGTTGGCGTGATGCCCTTAAGGTGCTCCAAGGTTCCATAAGGTCGCCATGTCACACGGGGAACCACATATGCCCGCGTCTCCGGCGAAGGCGTTCCTTTCTGGAGTGCGGTCGTCACGTTGCCATTGCCGACTGCGACGCCTTCTTCAAATACGAGCTGCACCGAACGCCCTTTCAAACCATTGCGCGCTCTTTTTGGATTCCGCACCGCGAGGCCGAAATGACCGACGGGACCGAGAACTGAGAGGGCGGAATCAGTCGTCGAAGCTCATCTGAAACTTCATTTTACAGCGGTTCCATCCAGGATTTCCCGAACGCGGATGCAGGCGGCAGAATGCCCAGGCTGCCACTCGGTCAGCGGCGGAGTCACTGCCTTGCAGGCCTCGATGCAGTAAGGACAACGAGGATGAAATGGACAGCCAGTCGGCGGATTCATTGGCGACGGTGGATCGCCCGCCGGGACAATACGCTGCCGCTGTCGTTCCCGCGCCGGGTCGGGAATCGGCACCGCGCTCAAAAGCGCCCTTGTGTAGGGATGCAGTGGTTGCCCCAGGACTTCCTCCGGGGCCCCGAGCTCGACGATTCGCCCCAGATACATGACCGCGATCCGATCGGCGATGTGCCTAACGACTGAAAGATCGTGCGAGATGAAAATAAGAGTCAGGTTCATCTCCCGCCGGATTTTCGCGAGGAGGTTGATGATCTGCGCCTGAATCGAAACATCGAGTGCCGAGACGGGCTCGTCGGCGATGATCAGCTTCGGCTCGACTGCGAGGGCACGCGCGATCGCGATCCGCTGTCGCTGACCGCCGGAAAACTCGTGTGGATACTTGTTCAGCGCGCCAGGCAACAATCCAACCGTGCGCATGAGTTCCACCACGCGCGGTCGCAACTCAGCTCGGGTCAGTTTGCGGTGGCTGCGCAGCGCTTCCGCGAGGGCATCGAAAACCGTCATGCGCGGATTGAGCGACGCGTATGGATCCTGGAAAATCATCTGGAAATCGCGCCGCGCTTCACGCAATTCCCGGCCGTGCAATGCATTCAGGTTGCGTCCCTCGAGGACGACGCAGCCGGATGTGGCGGGAATGAGCTGAAGGATCGTCCGCCCGAGAGTCGATTTGCCGCAGCCGGATTCACCGACCAAGCCTAACGATTCGCCTTTTGCGAGGGTGAAGCTGACGCCGTCAACCGCTTTCACGGTGCCGGCTTGGCGCCGGAAGAGGAGACCTTGCTCGACCGCAAAATGGGTCTTTAACTCGCGGACTTCCAGGAACGGCGCAGGCATCGTGACCCAACGAGATAGACGCGGTCATCCGCTTTGTCATCCCGGAGGGACCATTGCGCTGGCACTTGCTGCCAGGATCGTCGCTCCCGGCCGCAACGCTCCTTGCCCGCTACTTCTTCGGCTCGCTTTGGACGAGCGGAAGATACTGGCCGTAGCCCTCTTCCTGCATCTTCTCGACCGGCACGAAGCGAAGGGCCGCCGAGTTCATGCAATAGCGCAAGCCGGTCGGCGCCGGGCCGTCGTCGAAGAGATGGCCGAGGTGGGCGTCGCCTTCCTTGGAGCGGACTTCTGTGCGCTCCATGAAAAGGGTGCGATCGGTCTTTTCAACGACGTGCTCTTTGTCGATCGGTTTCGTGAAACTGGGCCAGCCCGTGCCGCTCTCGAATTTATCCGTCGAAGAAAAGAGCGGCTCGCCGCTGATCACATCCACGTAAATCCCGGCCTTGTGATTGTCCCAATACTCATTGCGAAACGGCGGCTCGGTCCCGTTCTCGCGGGTCACGTGATATTGCAAGGGCGTCAGTTTTTTCTGCAGTTCGGTGTCGGACATGGTTTTAGCGTTGGTGGTGGTTTGAGGAATGTTTGGAGCGCTGGCCGTTGTCGAAGGACCCGCGTCAGCGCCTTCATTTTTCTGGCCTGCGCGGCCGATGTAAAGCGAGGTCGCTGCAATCAGTGCCAGGATCGCGCCTCCGGTGAAGAGGGCGGAGCGGCGACTGCCATTGCTCATGGTCTGCCGATAAAGGGAGTCAGGTGTTTCGTTCATCAGAAGTAGGAGAATTTACGGCGCCTTTTATTCCCCGGCAACGGCGGCGGGCGTGAGGTCGATCTCGCCCAGTTGCACGCGCAGGCAGGCGGTGGCGTGTCCGGTGGTGACTTCCTTTAGAGCAATCTCCGAAGTGATGCATTTTTCTTCCGCAAACTCGCAGCGCGGCGCAAAGGGGCAACCGCGAATGGGCTGGGTCACGTCCGGCGGCGCGCCAGGAATGGTGTGCAGTTCCGCACCCCGTTCGTGCAAGGCGGGAATCGAGCGCTGCAGCGCTTGGTTGTAGGGATGCTTCGGCTCGTAAAAGAGTTCAGCGGTCGGGCCGCTCTCCAGCACGCGCCCGGCGTACATCACCAGCACGCGGTCGCAGAAACCGGAGACCACGCCGATATCGTGGGTGACGAAAATGACCGCTGTGCCGTGCTCCTGCTGCAGCCGCCGGATTAACTCCAGGATCTGCGCCTGCACCGTCACGTCGAGGGCGGTGGTCGGTTCGTCGGCCAGGAGCAGTTCCGGTTTGGTGATCAGCGCCATCGCGATCATGACTCGTTGCCGCATCCCGCCCGAGAATTCGTGCGGAAAGGAGCGCATCCGCTTGGCCGCGTCCTGGATTCCGACCTCGCGCAACGCGGCGACCCCGAGATCAAAGGCGTCGTTAGGCGAAGCCAGCTTGTGAATCAGGAGCGGCTCGATCACCTGCTCCCCGATGCGGAGATAGGGATTGAGCGAAGACATCGGGTCCTGGAAAATCATCGAGATCCGATTTCCGCGGATGGCGCGCAGTTTCTCTTCGCGACAATGGAGAAGATCGCAGTCGCCAAAGCGCGCCTCACCGCTTTCGATCCTACCGGGAGGCTGGGGAATGAGCCGGAGGAGCGAATAACAGGCAACCGATTTGCCCGAGCCCGACTCGCCCACGATGCCCAGGGTCTCGCCTTCCCCAACCGAAAACGAAATATCATCAACCGCGCGCACGATCCCAGAGCGCGTATGAAAGTAAGTGCGCAAATTCTCGACCCGAAGGAGTGCGCTCACAGCGAGGGAATGGTGATGAGTGACTGGTGATTGGAAAGGAGATGCATGCAAGCTCTATTCACCGATCACCGATCACTTGTCACTCCTCACTAATCTTTCGCCGCTTGCGGATCGAGCGCGTCGCGCAGGCCGTCACCAAGAAAATTGAGCGAGAAGAGAGTAATCGCGAGGGCCAGCCCGGGATAAATTAAAAGCCAGGGAAATTCCTCCATGGTCTCGGCCCCTTCCTTGATCAGCACACCCCATGAACTCATCGGCGGCTGCACCCCGAGCCCGAGGAAACTCAGGAACGCTTCGAGCAGCATCACGCTCGGAACGGTGAGCGTGGCGTAGACGATGATCGGGCCGAGCGCGTTCGGAATCATGTGGCGGAAAATGATCCGCGCTTTCGACAACCCGAGCGCTTCCGCCGCCTCGATGAATTCCATCCGGCGGAGGGAAAGGACCTGGCCGCGGACGATGCGCGCCATGGTCAGCCATTGCACGGCGCCGATGGCGGCGAAGAGCAGGACAAAGCGGCGGCCGAAAAGCACCATCAGGAGAATGACGAAAACGGTGAACGGCAGGGCAAAGATGACATCGACGATTCGCATCATGACGGCGTCGACCTTGCCCCCGAGAAACCCGGAGACGGTTCCGTAAAGCACGCCAATCGTTAGGGCGACCGCCGTCGCGCAAAGCCCGACCGCGAGCGAGATGCGGCCGCCATAAAGAAGACGCGCGAAAAGGTCGCGTCCCAGGGTGTCGCTCCCGAGCCAATGCTGCGCGCTTGGTGGCATAGCGCCGAGCTGCAGGTCCTGAGCAAAGTAGGATTGGCCGAGAAGCGATGGGCCGACCACGGAAGCGACGGTCAAGAGCACGAGCATGATCGCACCGACGACGGCGAGTTTGTTCTTCGCCAGCCGATGCCAGGCATCGCGCCAGAGTGAGCTGCGGCGGCTTTCGTCAGTAGGATTCATTCGTAACTCAGCTTCGGATTCATCCGCACCAGAACGAGGTCGACCAGAAGATTAAAAACGATGATGAAGCCGGCATAGAAGAGCACCGTGCCGACGACCATGGTGTAATCTCGATTGAAGGCCGCGGTGACGAAGTAGCGGCCCAACCCGGGAATCTGGAAAATCGTCTCGACCACAAACGAACCGGTCAGGAGCCCGGCCACAGTCGGCCCGAGATAACTTACGACCGGGATGAGACCGCCGCGGAGCGAGTGTCGAAGAACAACGCGAGCGGGCGAGGCGCCCTTGGCCCGCGCGGTGCGAATGAAGTCCTGCGACAGGATCTCGAGCATTCCGCCGCGCGTGAGGCGGGCAATGTAAGCGGCATAGAACCCGCCTAACGTCAGCGCGGGGAGGATGCGATCGATCCAATCGTCCCAGCCGGAGACGCGCACCCACTCGAGCTTGAGGGCAAAAACGAGCACCAGGAGCGGCCCGAGGACAAAGATCGGAAGGCAGATTCCGACCATGGCGAGCCCGCTCGGGATGTAATCAGTGAGGGTATTTGGCCGGAGTGAGGCTACGATTCCGGCGGACAGGCCTAACGACAGCGCGACGAGCAACGACCAGAAGCCAAGCTCGGCCGAAACGGGAAAGGCCTGGCCAATCAGCTCATTGACGGTGCGGTTGGGATATTTGAAGGACGGACCGAGATCGCCCTTCACGACATTCCCAAGGTAGGTCAGGTATTGACTGAAGAGCGGCTTGTTCAGCCCATAGTGCGCTTCAAGCTGTTTCTGGATTTCCGGCGTCGTGCTCTTTTCCGCGGAAAACGGCCCGCCGGGCGCGAGCTTCAGCATGAAGAAGGTCAGGGTCGCGACGACGAACAGAACCGGGATTGCTTGCGCGAGGCGAATGGCGATAAAGCGAAGCATCGAGCGCTATTCTGGAGCAGGGGAGGGTGCTTTGCCATCCTTTGCTCAGAAGTTCGTCGCCACGGCGGTGGGTCAGGATCCTTCCAGCGCGATTCTGGTCCCGCCGCCGCGCCAGATCGCGGGAAAGGTCGAAGTCTCGCCCGGGATCAGGCGTATCCACTGCTGCGAGTAGGCATAGGCGTCGTTCAAATGCGGGGTCTGCTTCATTGTCACCAGATGCAGGCCGGCCGGAAAAGTCCCCCGGTAAGTCCGTCCATAACCCAGCGAATAGACCCGGTGTCGGTTGATGAACAGGCTAATGTTGGATTGGTTCCCGAAGTCCGCCGCCCGCTTGATAACGAGCCCCGAATCCGCAACCGGAGCTCCCCGATGGATATGGCCGCTTCCGGCGTGAGCGGAGGCAGCCGCGAAGCCGCAACTAATCGCTGCCACGAGCGTGGCGTGTAAAAGCTTCATACCGCTTAGCAGCCCGTTGGAAAATGCCGATGTAGGAAGAACCTGAGATTTCCACAGGAGACTGGTTGCGATTGGAGGTTTGGAGCGGCGTCGGAGCTCTCCCTGAGAGGGCGTCTAAGAAGTCGGGCTCCGGACGGAAGTCAGGCTTCCAGCCTGACTCGGCAGGCGGGCATCTTGCCTGCCTGATGCGATGCGACGGGCTGGAAGCCCGTCGGCCGAGTCAGGCA
>JACCZO010000284.1 GCA_013695925.1 Chthoniobacterales bacterium | reverse complement strand
AGAGCGGTTCATGGCTCAGGTTGCGCAGAATCCCGGGCAGTTGGAGCCCGATCATGATGAAGATGAAGCCGTTGAGGAGGAAGGCGACCATCTCCCAGAAGGCCTGTGCCTGCAGACGAGTCCGCGCGGAGAGCGCGGTCGAGTGCCACCCAAGATAAACGCCGGCCGCGACGACCGCGAGCACGCCGGAAACACTGAAGCGCTCGGCCAGGAGATAGGCCGCGAAGGGCGTGAGCAACGAAACTGTGATCTGGACCGGCGGATCATCGAGCTGCCGCTGGATCCAGCGCATGACCACTCCGACGAGCAAGCCGAGCGCAACCCCGCCGACCCCGACCAGAACAAAACGAAGGCTGGCGCCGCCTAAAGAGAACTGGCCGGTGACCATGGCTGCGACCGCGAATTGGTAGGCGACGAGCGCGGTCGCGTCGTTGACCAGGCTCTCCCCGCCGAGCACGGCCTGGATGCGCGCCGGCACCCGCAACCGTTTCAGGATCGCTTCCGCCGCCACCGCATCGGGCGGAGAAACGATCGCGCCAAGGGCAAAAGCCGCCGCCCAGGGCAGGCCGGGAATGATGAGGTGCGCGACCCACGCGACCACCGTCATGGTCAGAAGCACGAGCCCGATAGCGAGGAAAAGGATCGGGCGCAGGTTGCGCCGAAAATCGCGCCAGGAAGTGAAGAGCGCGGCGGGATAAAGGAGCGGCGGAAGAAAGAAAAAGAGGACGAGATTCGGGTCGAGCCGAATGACGGGCAGAAACGGAACGAAGCTCAGGGCGAGACCGCCGAGAACAAGGAGGACGGGGTAGGGAACCTTGAGCTTGTTCGCGAGCACGACGAGGCCCGCGACCAAAACGAGCAAGAGCACAACCGGCTCGGCGTGGTGCATGGTACCGCTCCGCGAAAGTCGTTAGGCGGGGACGACTGCTTTTGCCGCCGCCGCCCGGGCTTTGGCCCGGTTTGCTTCCAGTTGCGGCAGATGTTTTTCCGACCAATGACAAATGGCATTGAGCGGCTCGATCAAGGTGCGGCCGAGCGGAGTGAGGGCATACTCGACCTTGGGCGGAACGACCGGATGCACTTTGCGCGCGACCAGTCCGTCGCGCTCCAGACTGCGCAAGGTTTGGGTCAGCATCTTCTGCGAGATACCGCCGATTTCGCGCTGCAACTCCGTGTAACGGCGGGTGCCGGTGGCAAGGACATGGATGATCAGGGCCGTCCATTTGTCCGCGATCCGGCTCAGGACGACGCGGGAAAGACAATGCGCGTTCATGACGGAAGCGGCGGCCTTGGCGGGCATGGATTTTCTTAACCCATCCTGCTCCGCGCGCAAATGGAGAGCGACGCCCCGCGCGGCCGGTATAAACCGGGCGGTGCGCAAAGAAAAATCCGTTTGGCGCTGGAGTTTTTATGCTTGGCAGAAAAAGTAAATCTGTTATCGCTCCTCCCCGATGCGTTCCCCAGGAATCCAAAGCCAGGAACCCGATATGGTTCCGTGCGACACGGTTCTCCCAGACGCCGTTCCCATGATCACGCTAAATATCAGGAGGCTGGGCGAGTGAAAGTGCTCATCGTCGGAGGCGGTGGCCGCGAGCACGCCCTGGCTTGGAAACTTGAGCAATCCCCACAGGTTGACGCGATCTTTTGTGCGCCCGGCAATGCCGGCACCGAAACGGTCGGCCAAAACGTTCCCGTGCGCCCGGATGACACGCGGGGCCTGCTCCAGTTCGCAAAAGAAAACGAGATCGGTCTGACCGTGGTCGGACCGGATGATCCGCTCGCCGCCGGGTTGGTCGATGAATTTCAAAAGGAAAACCTGCGCATTTTCGGTCCGACGAAATCGGCCGCGCGGCTGGAGTCGTCGAAAGTTTTCGCGAAACAGTTGATGCGCCGTGCCGGGGTGCCGACGGCGATGGCGGGAGTCTTCGACGACAGCCGGAAGGCCTGCCGCTTTGTCGATAAATTGCGCTACCCGATCGTGGTCAAAGCCGATGGGCTGGCGGCCGGCAAAGGGGTCATTATTGCCCCGGATGCGTCGAGCGCGATGGAGGCGGTGGCCGACATGCTGGATCGCGGACGATTCGGCGCCGCTGGCGCGCGGGTTTTGATCGAGGAATTTCTCGAAGGTTGGGAATGTTCGCTCCACGTGCTGGTCGCGGGCGAGCGCTACAAACTGCTCGGCACCGCCTGCGATCATAAGCGGCTGCGGGACGGAAACGAGGGTCCGAATACGGGCGGAATGGGCGCCTACAGTCCGGCCGCAGCCTGGGATGCGGGACTGGAAAAACAATTTGAAGAGAAGGTCATGCGCTCGCTCCTGCGCGGATTGCGCGACGAGAAAATTCACTTTTCGGGGCTGCTTTTTCCGGGCCTGATGATCTCCGGCCAGACCGCGCGCGTGCTGGAATTCAACTGCCGTTTTGGCGATCC
>JACCZO010000072.1 GCA_013695925.1 Chthoniobacterales bacterium | reverse complement strand
GCACGCGGGCCCACTCCTCGGGATGGTAGAGGAGGTCTTCGCGCCGGGTGCCCGATTGCTGGATGTGGATCGCGGGATAGAGCCGTTTCTCGACCAGCGAACGGTCGAGATGCAGCTCCATGTTGCCGGTTCCCTTGAACTCTTCAAAAATCACTTCGTCCATCCGGCTGCCGGTCTCGATCAGGCAGGTCGCGAGGATCGTCAGGCTGCCGCCTTCCTCGACGTTGCGCGCCGCGCCGAAAAAGCGCTTCGGCTTGAGCAACGCCTTCGATTCCACGCCGCCCGACATGGTGCGGCCCTTTCCTTTGACGAGGGAATTATAACCGCGGGCAAGCCGCGTAATGCTGTCGAGGAGGAGAACGACATCTTTTTTTTGCTCGACGAGGCGCTTGGCCCGCTCGCTCACCAGTTCGGCCACCTGCACGTGGCGCGTCGGCGGTTCGTCAAAGGTCGAGCTGTAAATCTGGCAATCCACTTCGCGCTGCAGGTCGGTTACTTCCTCTGGACGCTCATCGACGAGCAGGATAATGAGGACGATGTCAGGATGGTTCATCCGGATCGCCTTCGCGATCTGCTTGAGCAAAATGGTTTTCCCGACGCGCGGCGGAGCGACGATGAGACCGCGCTGGCCACGCCCAAGGGGGGTGAGCAGATCGACCGCGCGCACGCAGGCCGAATCCTCCGAGTTGTTCTCCAACATGATCCGGCCGTCGGGAAAAAGCGGGGTCAGGCTGTCGAATGGGGTCGGCGCCTGCCATTGGTCGGACGGCTGCTCTTCGATCGAAACGACGTGATCGAGCATCAGGCCTTTTTCCCGGTCGCGCGGGAGGCGAATCGTTCCCTGCAAGGACTGTCCGGGACGCAGGCCGAAGTGGCGGAGGAGATGATGCGGCACTCCGATGTCTTCCGGGAGGGGCAGAAAATTCAAGCGCGGCGAGCGCAGCATCGCGGGGCCGTCGTTAGGCAGTTCGAGGAAACCGCTCGTCCGCACCACCTGGCCGCGGGAGATGAGGTGGCGAACCAGATCGACCAGCAGTTGGTGCCGCGTCCGGCCGGAGTGGGGATGGAGCTCGAAGCGGGCAAATAATTCCTGGAGCGCGGTCGGACTTAGCTCCTGGAGTTCGGGCAAATCGAACACTTCCGGCGCAAGCTCGTCAGGTTCGGCCGTCATCGTAGCGGCAGGAGTGCCGCCGTCGGGGGTGGTGAGCGTCTGGTCGTCCATTGAATTCAGTTCCAGAGTTGCGCCAGAATTCCGGCCTGAGCTTCGAGGACGGAGAGCGGCCCGTTGTTCCAGATCAGGTGATCGGCACGGGAAATTTTTTGCGGGAGCGGCATTTGCGATTCAATCATGGCGCGGGCGGCGTCGGCGGAGAGGCGGGCGCGAGCCATCAGGCGTTGCTGCTGGATTTCGCGGGAACAGGCGACGACCACGACGCGGTCGCATAATAATTCACCTTCGGTTTCATAGAGGAGCGGGATGTCGGCCAGGAAAAGTTGGCCGGACTGGCGGCTTTCCTCCGCCGCAGTGGACCACTGCCGGCGGATGCGCGGATGGAGGATTTGCTCGAGCGCGCGCTTCTTTTCCGAGTCGGCGAAGACTATCGCTCGAAGTGCAGCGCGATTCAACACGCCATCTCCAGAAAAAATCTCGTCGCCGAATTCCTCGCGCAGAAGGCGGCGAACCTCCGGGTCGTTATCCGTTAGGCTATGCGCCGCGCGGTCGACATCGAAAAGAGGCGCCGCCGTCAGATCGCGCAAGAGCCGAGAGAAAGTCGATTTGCCAGTGGAGATCCCACCGGTGATGCCGATGACGATGCGAGGTTTGGGCATGAAGAAGTGAGCCGCTTGTATCGGAAAGCGGCTGCCGGCGCAATCTCAGCGCGAAGAGAAAAGAAAAGGGAAAATCGGGGGCCCAGGGAAGAATATTTCGAAGAGGGCCCTTTTCGAGCGAGGGCCCGACGCCCCCCGGGCGGGAACTCGACCGGAAAATCGTGGCCTAACGACCGCCGGCCGCGGCCCGATTTCCTTCTTTGGCCGCTTCGGCTTCGCTCATGTATTTGCCCTTCTTCGTGCGACCGTAATAGCGCGAGCCTTCTTTGTGATAGATATGGGTTGCCTCGTTCACCCAGACGAGGCCACCGCCGCCGCCTGGGACCGGCGAAGCCAGCGCGGGCGGCATTGACTCACTCGCCTCGGCCGGCGTCGCCGCGACGCGCGGAATTGGTGTGGGAGTCGGTTTATTAAAGAAGCGCCCGAGCATGTTTGGCTTCGGCGTAGCGGTCGCGACCGGAACCGGAGGGGTCGATTCCGCGGCGACGGCGGAGGGCCGGTTCGGAACGGTGGCCGGCTCGCCGGATTTCTTCCGGCTGGTCTTGGCAGGAGAACTGGCCGGACTCTCCATGGGACTGGCGGCGGTCTTCTCTGTCGCAGTCGTGGCCTCCTTTTCCTTGCGACTGCGGCTGCGCTTGGCGGGCGATGCAGCCGGGCTCTCCGCTGGGCTGGCCGCCGTCGCCTCGGTCTTTGGCATCTTCTCCTTCTTCCGAGTCCGGGTTGGTGTCGGAGATTCCTTCGCCGCCTCGGTCTTTGTCCTTGTCTCCTTCTGCTTCCGAGTCCGGGTTGGCCTCGGGGATTCCTTCGCCGCCTCGGTTGCAGGCGCAGGGGAAACTTCCTTCCGGTGGCTGCGATGTTTTGCCGGAGAGGCCGATGCGCTCGGAGTCTCGCCAGGCGCGGGAGCTTGGGCGAGAACGAGCGAAGCGCTGGCGACGATCGCTAGAGCGATCGCAGGAAAGAGTTTACGATACATGGTGGCGAAGGGTAATAGCCCGGCCAGCAAAGTCAAACCGCTCGCAGACCGCCGCCGGCCGGACTCTGGAAAACCACGCTACTTTTTGTAATATGGAATCTGCGGCAGAACCGGCTGCTCAATTTGAGTGACCGTTTCAGTCTCCTCTTCTTCCTCGAGCGAATTGATCGGCTGACCAGCCGGATCGACCAGGCGCGCGGTGACAAAGATGACCAGGTTACGCTCGATGTGCTGCTCGGTGTTCGTCCGGAAAAGGCGGCCGACGATCGGGATGTCGCCGATGATCGGGGTGCGGTCCTCGGTCTTTTGCACGTCTTCGCGCATGAGGCCGCCGAGCACGACGGTTTGGCCGTCCCAGACGGTCACGCTCGTCGTCACTTTGCGGGAGTTGAAGATGGGCTGGTTGATGACGTTAGGCGTGAGGACGAAACTCTGCGAAATGCCAAGCGCGTTGACAGAAACGGATTGGATTGGGCTGCCGTAGTTGATGAAGCCCTCGAACACGACCACCTGCGGGCGAGGTTGAGATCGATCGTGACGCCATCCGGGCCGACAACCGGCTCTACCTCCAGGGTCACACCGGTGTTGCGAGTCTCGAAGCCAGTTGGGGTGGTGGGCGTGACCGGGAAGGCGCCTGAGGTGGCGCCAGTGAGACCGCCCGCGCCGCTCACGACCACGCCGGAGTCGGTCCGATCGGGAATTTTCGGGGGATCGAATTGGGTCGGATAACGGAACTCGCGCACGATTTCGATGACCGCGCGCTGGCCGCTCTTGGTTGTGACGCGGGGCGCGGAAAGCAGATCGACGCCTTTCTTCTGGTTCAATGCCCTAACGACGACTTGAAATTGGGGATCGGTGAAGACACCGCTCAGCCCAAATATTCCGGGGGCGAGAGAGCTGGCTCCGGGGATGCCGAAGAGAAGCGCATCAAGCGCGTTGGCGGTGATTGCGAGCTGGCCGCTGCGGTTACCGCCGGTCACGGGAAATCCGCCGACCGGTGCACCGCCGGGCGGGACGAAGGGAAAGTCGTTCGGATTGACCGCCTGGCCGGTCCCAGACGTTCCGCCGCCGCCGAAGACGCGGTTCGATCCGGGGACGTTAAATTGGCCCAGCAACCAGTCGAAGCCGAGCTCCTTCAGGTTGTTTTGCGTGATCTCGACAAACTTCGCCTCGATCTCAACCTGTTTCGGTCCGGCCACGTTTGCCTGTTCCACGAGCGCATCGACCAATTCGAGATTCTCTTCTGTGTTGCGCACGATCAGGCGGCTGCTTTGCGGGAGGAAATTCGCGCTCGTTCCGGGCGGGAATGGAACGCCCTGGTCTTTCAGGAAATCGAGCGCGGTCTGCCGGTTAACGAGCTGCTGACCGCCAGTTGATTCCTGGGTGTCCTTGCC
>JACCZO010000062.1 GCA_013695925.1 Chthoniobacterales bacterium | reverse complement strand
CCCCCCCGGCTACCACTGAGGTGCTGAAGCACCTCTTCGTTAGGCACAAGCACTTCCTCGCGGGTGGCGAGAGTTTTCATTTTTACCGCGGGCCATTCGTCGCCGTAAAGCAGAGTGATTTTGGCGCCCATTGCTTCTGCGGTTTGGAATTGTTTCCCGACCTTCGCCGCGGCCAGCGGATAGTCGACTCGCCAGCCCGCGTCGCGCAATTCCTGCAATTGTTGCAGGGCATTCGGCCGGCGTTCCTCCTTGGCGATGACGAGATAAAGATCGAGCGCGCTTTGCCGGCTAACGATGTCGGCGAAGCGCGAGAAGGGGTCCGGAGTTTCCTTGATCAACTCGCCGAGGACCACATCGCCCATGGCGAAACCGACCGCCGGGAGGGAGACGGCGCCGTCGCTCAGTTGGGCAATGAGATTGTCATAACGCCCGCCGCCCGCGATTGCGCGCAACGTCCCGGCGCGAGCGAAGACCTCAAAGACGACGCCGGTGTAGTAGGCCAGGCCGCGAACGATCGAGAGGTCGATCTTGACGTAGTCGGCCAGGCCTCGGAGCTCGAGTTGGCTGACGAGCTGCTCGAGTTTCTCGCTCCGCCCGCCGCCGTCGAGCACGGTGAAAACCGGCTCGGCTAACGGACCGAGGCGCTCGCGGGTTTTCTCGCGCGGCTCGCGCTCGCTTTTGTCGATCACCTGCAGCAGATCGCTCCAGCGTTCCTCCGGCACGTTCTGCGTCCGGAGGAGATCGCTCCAGTATTCGCGATCGCTTAGCCTAACGACGAAGTCACCTGCCTGAAATCCGAAGCCCCTCAGCAGATCGATCGCGAGCGCCACGATCTCGACCTCGGCTGCCGCTGATGCGTCGCCAATCAGGTCGCAGTTGAGCTGGAAATGTTCGCGCAGCCGGCCGCGCTGTTGTTTTTCGTAACGAAAACATTGCGGAATGGAGAACCACTTGAGTGGTTTGCGGAATTCCCGTTCATGTCCGGCCACGACCCGGGCCAGGCTTGGAGTCAGCTCAGGGCGCAGCGCCACTTCGCGCTTGCCTTTGTCGGTGAAATTGAAGAGCTGGCCGACGATTTCGGGGCCGCTTTTTTTTGTGTAAAGCTCGGTCGGCTCCAGGAGCGAGGCGTCCCATTCGACGAAGCCGTAGCGGCGGCAAACATCTCGCCAACGGGAAAAGATCGCATTTCGAAACGCGCAATCGTCAGGTAAAAAATCTCTAAAGCCGGGAAGTGGTTGCATCAGTGAAAGATAGCAATGTTCGTTAACGGGGCATGCAACCGCGCTTCGGTCTACTTACGAAGTGGTGGTGAATAAACGACGGCTGGGTCGAGTCGGACTGAAACACGACGGAGATCATCCGTTCAACAAAACCAAAGGACAAACATGAAACAAAACACATTCACAAAATTATTGGCAGTCGGCGCCGTCTGCGCCCTCACCCTGGGAACTGCTCTTGCGCAAACTTCCACCACTGTGACCACGGACCCCAACGCCGGTGTCACCACGGGGACTTCGGTCACTACCGGCACGACGACCGGCAGCACCAGTGCGACGACGACCTCGAGCACGCTCGACGGCACGGGAACGATCACGACCTATACGCCGGGATCGGACTACATCATGTTCCGCTCGGAGACGAGCACGGAGCCGGTGAAGTATTACTACAGCAAAAACACCACCGTGGTCGACCCGACGGGCGCCACGGTCGAGATGTCGATGCTAAAGCCCGACATGCCGGTGCGCTACACCTACGTCAAGGAAGGCGATCGCATGGTCATCTCGAAGGTGACACTGGAAAAACCGATCTCCTATTATAAGAAGGAGACCACGACCACGACGACCACGACTCCCTAACGAGTCGGGTTCGGCAGGATCGTTTAATCTGAAGCGCCCGTGGACCGTGTGTCCGCGGGCGTTTTCTTTTCGGGCCCGCGACACTTTCCCCCGTTGTCGGTAGGGCGAGACTCCGTCGAGCTGGGGGGAAGATGATCTATTTGTAGCCGCACGCACTCCCCGGCTCGACGGAGTCTCGCCCTACCGGTGGAAGCGGGCGCGTTTAGTCGCCGTAACCGTTGGGAAATTTCAGATGCCACTTCCAGGCGCTCTCGATGATAGCGCGGATGTCTTCGAACTCCGGTTTCCAACCAAGCTCGCGTTTGATCTTCTCGGAAGCGGCGATGAGCCGCGGCGGATCGCCCGGGCGGCGCGGTTTCTCGACCACGGGAATGTCCTTCCCGGTGACCTCGCGGCAAACGTCGATCACCTCCCGCACGCTCGCTCCGCCACCGGTCCCGAGATTGTAGACGGCGCTTTCTTTCGCGCCGAGCGCGAGGATGTGGGCGCGAGAAAGATCGAGGATGTGGATGTAGTCCCGAATGCAGGTGCCATCGGGGGTCTCGTAATCGGTCCCGTAGATTTCCACATGTGGCTTTTGGCCGAGAGCGACCTTGAGAACATTCGGAATGAGGTGCGTTTCGCAGCGGTGATCTTCGCCGAACTTTGCGGTCGCGCCGGCGGCATTGAAATAGCGCAGAGCGACGAACTTCAGTCCGTGAATTTCGTCATACCAGCGCAGGATCTTTTCGAACATGAGCTTGGATTCGCCGTAGGGATTGATCGGGCGCTGAGGAAGGGTCTCGTCGATCGGGACCCGCTCGGGAGGGCCGAAGGTGGCGCAGGTCGACGAAAAGACGAACCGGTTTACGTCCGCCTCGAGCATGGCGTCGAGCAGGTTGAGCGCGGAACAGACGTTGTTGCGGAAATATTTCGACGGATTCTGCATCGACTCGCCGACCAGCGCATTGGCGGCGAAATGCATGACCGCTTCGGGTTTGGTCTCCTGCAGAGCGCGGTTGATTTCTTCCCGGCGCGCGAGATCGCCGCCGATGAAGGCGGCCCGCTCGTCGATCGCCCGGCGATGGCCCTCGGTCAGGTTGTCAAAAACGATGACCTCGTGCCCTTCATCGAGGAGCAGCTCGACGCAAATGCTTCCGATGTAGCCCGCTCCGCCGACGACAAAGATTTTCATCCGCGGAAGGTGCGGCGGGCCTTGCCGCTGTCAAAAGAAAGTCCGCCTAGAACTGGCGGAAATCCGGCCGATCCTCCTTGGAAAGGGCGAGAATCATCTGGCGCACGCGGCGGTTGTTCTTGCGCGGCGCGAGCACTTTGAGGCTCTCTTCTTTGGAGCCCCACGCGAGGATATCGATGTCCACCGCGCGCACACCCCACTTGCTCATGGCGAGACGATTGGTCTTGTAAAGGTCGATCGTGGCGGTACCGATGAGGGCGCTCCCGTAGTCGTCGATCTGGAAAACGTCGCCCGTGTTCACGACCCTAAATCTTGTCCCGAGCGGCCAGCGCGACCAATCGGAGGCTGCGCTCATGACATTTTTTCCCGAGAGCGGTTTGTCGATGGCGTTCCGGCTCCCGCCGGCTTCGGTATGGGTGTAGGCGGTCGTGCGCACTTTGCTGATCCGGGTGGGGCTGGTCGTGGAGCTTATGGGCTGCTGGTTCGCGCAACTGGCGGTCAGCAAAGCCACTGCCGCCACGAATGTAAGTCTTAGTGAGATGGTCATTTGGCTGAAGTCGCCTGCTTACTGGTTGAAGCCGGCGATGGCAACCGATAATTTCCGAGCCAGATTCATGCCCGTCACCGCTGCCGGCCGCGTCGCCATTGCCCCTAACGTCGTTTTGGACGGGCGTCTGGCGCTTTTTCACGACACCGAAAAATGGCTGGCCGTGGCCGATTTGCACTTCGGCTACGAGCTGAGCCAGCGCGCGGCGGGCCGGCTCATGCCGTTGTGGGGCATGAGCTCGGTCGAGGATCGCCTGCTCGAGTTACTGGGGGAGTATCAACCGCGCCAGTTGATTATCGTGGGCGATCTCGTGCACGACAAAGCGTCCACCGCCGCCGCGCAGGAGCTTCTCGTCCGGCTGCGCGCTCGCTGCGAAGTGATTGCCCTGGCCGGGAATCACGACCGGCTGGTGGCGCGAGCGATCGAGTTTGCGCCACGCTGGGAGACGCCGGACTTCGTCTTCCAGCACGGGCATTGTGAACCCGAGGCGACCGAGCGCATTTGCATCATTGGCCATTATCATCCCGCCGCGAACATCACCGACGGGGCCGGCCTGCGCCTGAAGTTCCCAGCCTTCGTGCAACAGGAGACAGCGACACTGCGGCGCTGGATTCTGCCCGCCTTTTCACCCTGGGCGGGTGGCGTCACCTGGCCGGACAACGATGAGAGCCAGGTCTGGCTCTGTACGCCGCGGCGAGTCTTGCGTGTAGAGACGCTTCGCTCTGCGAAGCGCGGGTGTTGATTTCTGCGGACGGAAGCAACTTCCGCGTCGCCCACAGGGCGACGTCTACATCACAGCTCGGTCGTGCAATGCGGGCAGCGCACCGCCTTGATCGGGATCGACATCGTGCAGGCAGGGCAATCCTTGGCCGTAGCCGGCGCGTCGGGGGCGGGCCGCTTCAGGTTGTTCATCGCCCGGACGACGAGAAATATACAAACCGCCACGATGATGAAGTTGATGAGAAGAGTGACGAAATTTCCGTAATTCCAAGTCACCGCTCCCGCGGCTGCGGCTTGGGCGGGGGTGGCGAAACCGGTCAATCCGTTCGCGCCGGCTTTCAGGACGACGAATTTATTGGTGAAATCCAGGCCGCCGGTCAACAGGCTGACGGGCGGCATGAGGATGTCCTTGACTAACGAAGTCACGATCCCGCCGAAAGCAGCGCCAATGATAACGCCGACGGCGAGATCGACCGCGTTCCCTTTGATCGCGAACTCCTTAAAGTCCTTGAGCATGGGGCCAGCGTTCTAGGTTGCGACCACGTTGACAAGCTTCTTTTCCACGGCCACGACCTTGCGCACGGTCTTGCCGGCGATGAATTCCTGCACCCGGGGGTTGGCGCGGGCGAGGGCCTCGAGCTCGGCTTTGCCGGCACCGATCGGGACCATGATTCGATCGCGCACCTTGCCATTGACCTGCAAGGCGATTTCCACCTCGTCCTCGACCAGAAATTCCGGCTGGTAGTCGGGCCACGGCTGGCCGGTGATCTCGTTAGGCGTGATCGGAAAGCGCTCGCCTAAGCGTTCCCAAAGCTCCGAAGTCAGGTGCGGGGCGAATGGATTGAGCAGCACGAGCAACGTGCGTAACGCCGCCACCGGCACGGAGCGGGAAACTCCGGGGAGCGCGGGCGCCTCGCCCGCTGTTTCCGGCACCCTCGCCGGAAACGTTCCGCCTGGGAGGGAACCGGGCCGGGCCGTCGCAGGCGAGGCGCCAGCTCCAGCGCGCGAGGCGCGGGCGCTCCCCGGAGGAGAAGTGAAGGCGTTTACGAAAATCATCATCTGGGCGATGGCGGTGTTGAAGGAAAGCGCCTCGATGTCTTCGCTCACCTTTTTGATCGTGGCGTGGATCACCTTCAGATGCGCGCGGGTTGGCTCGACCTCCTGCACCGCGGCCGAGAGCGCCCATTCGCCCTCCTGGTTTTCCTCCGTCGCCAGCCGCCAGACCCGCGCCAGGAAGCGCGCAACGCCTTCCACCCCGGTCATGCTCCAGGGCTTCATCTGCTCCAGCGGGCCCATGAACATCTCGTAGCAGCGGAAAGCATCGGCGCCGTATTCCGCGATCACATCGAGGGGATCGATCACGTTCCCCCAGCGTTTCGACATTTTGCGGCCGTCCTCGCCGAGAATAATGCCTTGGTTCACCAGCCGCTGGAATGGTTCGCCCGTCGAGAGGTGGCCGAGATCGAAGAGCACCTTGTGCCAGAATCTGGCGTAAAGCAGATGGAGGACGGCGTGCTCGGTCCCGCCAACATAGAGGTCGACGCCGCCCGGCTGCGCCGAATGGCTAATCTCGTTTTGAGCTTCGTCGTTTCCGCTCCCCATCCAGTAGCGTTCAGGTGCTGCCCCGACGAAGCGCTCCTCGTTCCCCGGATCACAAAAGCGCAGGTAGTACCAACAGGAGCCGGCCCATTGCGGCATCGTGTTGAGTTCTCGCGTGGCGGTGTCTGAGTAGCGGACCCAATCCTTCGCCCGGGCGAGGGGAGGCTCGCCCGTGCCCGTCGGCTTGAAATCGTCCAGCGGCGGCGGAACCAGCGGCAGCTCGCTCTCGTGGATGGCGCGGTGTTTCCCCTGCTGCCAGACGATCGGGAACGGCTCGCCCCAATAGCGTTGGCGCGAGAAAAGCCAGTCGTGCAGTTTGTAATTGATCGTGCGCCGGCCGAGTCCCTTTTCCTCCAGCAAGGAGGTGATCCGCTTTTTTGCTTCTGGAGTTGCGAGCCCGTCGATGAGCGGGGAATTGATGGCCACTCCGTCTTCCAGCCTGGGGAGCGCACGCGCCTCGCGTGCTGGAGCGGGCGCCTCGCCCGCGAGATCTGCAGCGCCGCCAGAGGATTTTCCGGCGAGGGCGCCGGAAACAGCACGCGAGGCGCGTGCGCTCCCCGGAGGGGAAACCGCTCCGCTGGCCACAACTTCCCTGATCTCCAGTCCGTACCTGTTTGCAAATTCAAGGTCCCGCTCGTCGTGCGCCGGCACGGCCATGATCGCCCCCGTGCCGTAGCCCATCAGCACGTAATCGGCGGTCCAGATCGGGATCCGCTCGCCGTTCGCGGGATTGATGGCATAAGCGCCGGTGAAGACGCCGCTTTTGTCCTTCGCCAAGTCGGTCCGCTCGAGATCGCTCTTGGCCGAGACCTGGGCACGGTAAGCGGAGACCGCTGCTTGCTGTTCGTTAGTCGTGAGGCGATCGACGAGCGGGTTCTCCGGCGCGAGGACCATGTAGGTGGCACCGTAAAGCGTATCCGGCCGGGTGGTGAAAACGGCGATGACGTCGTCGCTTTCCGCTACCGCGAACCGCACCTCGGCGCCGGTGCTTTTCCCAATCCAGTTGCGCTGCAGAAGCTTGATCCCCTCGGGCCAATCAAGCGGCTCGAGCTCGTCGATCAGTCGCTCGGCGTAGGCGGTGATGCGCAACATCCATTGCCGCATCGGGCGCCTAACGACCGGGAACCCGCCGACCTCGCTTTTGCCGTCGATGACTTCTTCATTGGCCAGGACGGTGCCGAGCTCGGGACACCAGTTGACCGGTACCTCCGCGACGTAGGCCAGACGGACGCTGTCGGGATCGTCGCCCGTGTAGGTGGCGATCGGCTCCGCGCGTTTCGTCTCGGGATTAAACCAGCTCTGGTAGATCTGAAGGAAAATCCATTGCGTCCAACGGAAGAAACGTGCATCCGCCGTGCTGACTTCACGTTCCCAGTCGTAGGAAAACCCAATCCGTTTCAGCTGCTTCTTAAAGTGCGCGATATTCTGGCGGGTCGTGACCTCGGGATGCTGCCCGGTGCGGATCGCATACTGCTCCGCCGGCAATCCAAACGCATCCCAGCCGATCGGATGGAGGACATTGAAACCGCGAAAACGTTTGTAGCGCGCCACGATATCAGTCGCGGTGTAGCCCTCGGGATGGCCGACGTGCAATCCCGAGCCGCTCGGGTAGGGGAACATGTCGAGCACGTAGTATTTCGGCCGCGCCGGATCGAAACCCGGCTCGCCCGGGTTTGGGGCGTGAAACGCAATTCTCTGCTCCCAGATGGCCTGCCACTTGGGCTCGAGGATGTCGAAAGGATAGGGTTTGCGGCGTTCGCTCATGCTTGGAAGAACGGGCAACATAGCGAAACCGGCAGTGCGGGAAAGGTTGCTCTCCGGCGGAAATCGTTGCTAGGGTTTCCTTGTGCGCCTGGAGCCGAAGAACATCGAGCAGATCGGGAGCGAACTCGCGATCGAGTGGAATGACGGCAGCGAGACTTTCCTCCCGGTGCGTTTCCTGCGCACGGCCTGTCCCTGCGCCGCCTGTGGCGGGGAGCCGGATGTGATGGGCGACGTCGTTAGGCCGGAGATCAGCTACACCGATCAGAGCTTCGAGTTAAAGGGTTGGCAGTTGGTCGGCGGTTACGCCCTCCAGCCAAACTGGGGCGACGGCCACAACACCGGGATCTATTCCTACCAATACCTGCGCCGGATCGATCCGGCCCGCGCCAGCTGACGATGAACCGTTGGTTGAAAATCTCGTTCCTCCTCTTTTTCTTCGCGCTCTGCGGGGTGGCCTTCGTTGTGACTCATCTGCATCGCAAGGAAACGCCCGCACCCGCCGCCCGGGAGCTATATTCCATCGTCAACCGGCAGCTCTCCGCCCTTCGCTCCGACGATTTCGACAGCGCCTATCGCCACGCCGCCTCCGGGGTGCAGCAAATGTTTTCCCGCGAACAATTCGAGCTCATGATTCGACGTGATTTTTCCTCCATGACCGAGCCACAACGGATCGAGTTTGGCGACGTTCAGGTCGCGGGCGGGTCGGCCATCGCTCAGGTATTCCTGACCGCGCCGGATGGCGCGATGCGCGGCTACCTCTACAGTTTCACGGCGGAAGCGGACGGCTGGAAAATCGACGGCGTGCAATCTTTCGACGCCCAGCCGCTGCGCCGCCCGCGCGGGACCCAGCTCTAGGTAGTGAGTTTAAAAGATTGAACACCCTGCGTTTGAAAAGGAGGACGGCTTTGTAAGCCGTCGAGCCGGGTTGCAAACCCGGCCTCCATTGCCAGGGGCTTCTGGATCGGAACCCAAGAACACACTGCCCTGGTTCCCTAACGAACCGGCAGACTGATGCGCAGCAACGTGCCGGGGCCGGCCACGGGTTGGAGCTCGCTGCCCGCGGCGCTGGCCGGCACGAGAAAAAAATCCCCCCCACGCGCCACCATCTCGCCGCACTGCACCGCACCCTCGAGACAAACAAAAATCGCAAACTCCGGGCGTTCGGAGGAGGGACGAGCCGCCTGCAGTTCCCAGCGATCGACCACGAAGTGCGGCGAATCCAGCAACCGCTCGCCCTTTGCCCTAACGAATTGAGGGTCAGTGTCCTGGAAGTTAATTGCGCGCATCGATTCGCTCCGATGCAAGGCGCGGAGTTTCCCGGTGGCATCCATCCGGTCCCAGTCGTAAACCCGGTAGGTAGTGTCGCTGTTTTCCTGGATCTCAATGATCACGTTCCCGCCCCCGATGGCGTGCAGGCGTCCGCTCGGCACGAAAAAGCTGTCACCCGTTTTGACCGGGAGACGCGGAACGAGGTCCGCGACGCTGCCATCTTCGAGCGCCCTTTCGAACCTGGTCGGTTCCACGCCGGCGCGTAAACCGGCCAAGATCTCCGCGCCTTCGTCCGCGTCCGCAAAATACCAAAGCTCGCTTTTGCTTTCCCCGCCTAACGACTCCGCGATGGCGGCCGGCGGATGAACCTGGAGAGAGAGCTTCTCCCGCGCATCGAGCAGCTTGGCCAGAATGGGGAAGCGCGGAGAGTCGGGCAGCCCGGTGCCGAAAATTTCCGCGCGCTGATTGACCCAAAGTTCATGCAGGGTCGTGCCGCGCCACGGCCCTTGCCTAACGACGCTCTGCGCGTCCGGCCGGTCGGAAATTTCCCAAGATTCGCCGATCGTTTTACCGGGGGGAAGCTTCTTCCCGAAGAGGCTTTCCAGGCGCCGTCCGCCCCAGACGCGCTCCATGTAGAGCGGTTCAAAAACCAGGGGTGAAATGGACGGGCGCGACATTTTTTCGGCCGAGATTAACCCGGGAGCGCCGGTTTGTCAGACAACCTTCGCCGTTTAAACTCCCGGCTTGAAAATTCGCGAAATCACCAAGGCCTGGCTCCCGGTCGTGCTCTGGATGACGATTATGTTCGTCGGCTCCACCGACCTGATGTCGGCCGAGCACACCTCGCGTTTTCTCACTCCGTTCCTGTGCTGGCTCAATCCCACGATCTCGCCGGAGTCGATCGCGCAGGCGCATCTCATCGTCCGCAAGGCCGCCCACGTGACCGAGTACGCGATTCTGGCTGGCCTGCTTTTCCGCGCCCTGCGCGGCCCGTTCGGCGGCTTCTGGCCTCACGCGGCGTTTGTCTTTTTTCCGGCCCTCCTCTTCGCCGCAACCGACGAGTGGCATCAATCGTTCGCCCAGACCCGCACCGCGTCGTTAGGCGATGTCTGTATCGATGGCCTCGGCGCGATCGTCGGTATTCTCGTTTGCCGGCTGGGGCAGCTCGCCTGGCAACGTCGTTCGCCCCCGCGATGAATCCACGACCGCACGATGAGAAATGGCGGACGCGCACCCGGCGGGCACTCGAGCGTTATTTAGACAGGCGGAGCGCCCCGCGTCTCATTCTCTCCGTCCTTCTCATTCTCACCGGGACCGCCGGCCTGCTGATTTCGGTCCTCCTTTTGCACGCCGGTCTGGAGGCGATGTCGATCAGATATCCGATCGCCGTGCTGACTGGCTATGGCGTCTTCCTTTTGCTGCTCCGTTTCTGGGTCGAGTTTGAGAGAGCGCGCTTCAACCCCGAATCGGGCGAGATCGATGCCGACCTGGAAATGACCGAGCCTAACGAATCGTCCTGGGCGAATCGCCCCCGTTCCGGGTCCTGGCTCGATTCGCTCGACTGGCTCGATTTCTCTGACGGGTTCGACCTCGAAGGCTGTATCCCGGCGCTCTTGATCGGTATTTTTCTGGCGCTGGTCGGGCTGTTTTTCTTTGCCATTTTCTCCGCCTTCGCGCTCATCGCCGAAGTCTTCCTCGACGCCTTTATCATCACGGTTCTTTACCGCCACCTGCGGGTCGCGGCCCAGGAGCATTGGCTCGGAACGGCCGTGCGCAAGACGTGGTGGCCGGCGCTCCTGACCGCGGCGCTGCTCGGGGTGGCCGGTTGGGGTTTGCAAGCGCTCGCCCCAAGCGCGCACTCGATCGGTCCCGCCCTCGAACAGATCTTCGGCCCGCAAAATTGGCCCCAGCCTTGACCAATCCGGAATCACCCGCCACTGTTCCGTTCCTCCGGCGCACCGGGCCTGTAGCTCAGTTGGTTAGAGCATGCGCTTGATAAGCGCAGGGTCAAAGGTTCGAATCCTTTCAGGCCCACGCCCCTTCGTTGAATTCGCTTAAACCCAAGAACGGTTCGCGAATTTAGAGGGCGGCCTGAGATCGTTTGCTTCCTTAGCGGACTTTCTGTCGGGTGCGTCTTTGTATTCTTCGACAAAATCGCAATTTGAGGTCGGCGGCAAGGCCGCCGCTCTGCTGAAGTATGAGTGCCTCCCGCGCGAGTTTTTGAATTGCCGCGGCGAAACCTCTTTAGCACGATAGCGCCACGGACAAATGGCCCTCATTGCCGTCACGCTCGATTTTTTGATCGATCAACGATCGTTTCAGCCCAGCACGGTGGCAATTTTCAAGGCGGTGACTCTTGACGCGCCTGCTCCGCTCCACCCCGGGCGAGAAACGGATGAAAATCGAATCCAAAAATACCCCGGGAACCGCGCTCCTCGGAAACGAGGCGTGACGGCTTTAGCTGCCGGGCAGCGAGCGTCGCCTCTCGGGCGAGGACGGGACGCTAGATCTTCATCTCGGCCGCCACGTTCGGCTCGGGCACGGTCAGGCGCTCGTAGGTCTCGTTCACGATCAGGTCGACTACATCATGCATGTTGCGCTGGGTTTCCCAGGCGGCGACCTGCCGATCGGCCCCGGTTCCTTCCCGCATGATCTTCTCCACGTGCTCGATCTCCTGCCGGCTGCCGAGTTCGTCCACTTCCGGGGCGATGAAATCGAGCAGCTCACCGATTAGGGTGCGGGTGTCGGCTTCTGTTTCGCGGCCGAAATCGATCAGTTTGCCATCGAGCCCGTAGCGCGAGGCGCGCCAGCGATTTTCATCGATTAGACGCCGGCGATAAACGCGGAAAGTAGTGTTGTTGTAGAGGAGCTTGTGCAGTTTAACCACGATCGCCTGGATGAGAGCGGCCAGCGCCATCGTATCGTCGATCCGCGATTGTGCGTCGCAAATCCGGATCTCGAGCGTGTCGAAAAACGGGTGCAGCCGGATGTCCCACCAGATCTTCTTCGCGTTATCGACGCAGCCCGTCTTGATCAGGAGCTTGAGGAAATCTTCATATTCCGAAAGGCTCTCAAAGGCGTCCGGGGTGCCGGTGCGCGGAAAGCGCTCGAAGACTTTGAGGCGATAACCTTTCAACCCGGTATTGCGTCCGACCCAGAACGGCGAATTGGTCGAGAGGGCGTAGAGATGGGGCAGAAAATAGCGCGCCTGGTTCATGACGTGAATGGCAGTCGCGCGATCGGGAATACCGACGTGCACATGCAGGCCGAAGATGAGATTGGCGCGCGCGACCTGCTGCAGATCCTTCACGATCTCGGCGTAGCGCTCTCCCTCGGTGATGTGCTGGTCGAACCAATGCGAAAATGGATGGGTGCCGGCGGAAGCGATTTTTAATCCGCTCTTGCCCGCCATGGTGGCGAGTTCGCTGCGCAGACGGACCACCTGCTCGCGCGCGTCACGAATGTCGCCGCAGACATCGGTTCCGAGTTCGACCACCGACTGGTGCATCTCCGGCTTGATCTGCTCTTTCAGCATCACCTTTCCTTCACCGAGGATTTGCTGGATGTGGGAACGCAGTTCGCGCGTCTCCGGGTCGATAATCTGGAACTCTTCCTCGATCCCGAGAGTAAAGATGTGATTCGAGGCGCTCATGACATATTCAACAACCGTCATCTCCGCGCCCCGTGCAAGCTGGAGAACGCGTCCGGCCGTCGTATAAATCGAGCATGAAGCGATCGCGGCGGCGGATCTTATGGCGCCTGTTCTTTTGCGCGATCGGGCTCGGTGGGTGGAACGGCTGCGCCGCAGTGCCCGACGCTCAGAAGCGGGCTTTCACCGTCACTCGTGAGCATTTCGAAAGCAGCGGGGTCAAAATCCTGGCGGATGTTTACAAACCCAGCAGTCCCGGACGCCATCCGCCAATTCTTGTCCTGCACGGCGCCGGCGGGATGCTCTTCGACGGGCCAGAGATGTCGCGCGTGGCCCGCGGTCTCGCCCGGGCCGGCTTCGGCGTTTACCAGGTGCATTATTTCGATCGCACTCACACGTGGTTCGCGCGGCAGGCGGTGCTCCTGAAACTCTTTCCGACCTGGCGCGAAACAGTTCACGACGCGGTCGATTGGGTGCTGATGGAACGTCCGGACGCACCAAAGGTCGGGATTTTCGGCTACTCGTTAGGCGCATTTGCCGCGATCGAGGAAGCGCGGCGCAATCCGGCCATCGGTGCGGTGGTGGCGCAGGCCGGCGGTTTCTGGCATGCCCAGCCGGAGGGACCGACCCGCCAGCCGCTGCCGCCGATTCTGCTCCTCCACGGGCTGGACGATCAACGAGTGCCCGTCTCTAAATACGCCGAGCCGCTGATCGCTTTCCTGCGCGCGCATCATGACCCTTTCGAGACGCGACTTTTCCGGGGCGAAGGCCATAACTTCAGCGCTCCCGCTCTGAAGAATGTCCGGGCGCAGAGGGTGGAATTCTTTGCCCGACACGTCCCGTTGTAGTTGTAGCCGGGGACGGCGTCCCCGGCTACAATGTCTGCGCCTACCTAGACCGTGAACGCTTCCGCGATCAGCGAGGCCTGTTCGATCTTGTGAATGGCGAGAGCGCCGACCGCCGGGCTGGCGCTGGCGTTGCGCCCGGCATAGGCAATCTCCCGGCCTAACAATGCCCGCAAGCGCGGCTCGATGTAGCTCCAGGCGCCCATGTTTTGTGATTCTTCCTGGCACCAGACGATTTTTTGCGCGTTCGCGTAGGGTTTGAGCAGGGCGCGCAATTTCTCCTCCGCCAGCGGGTAGAGTTGTTCCACCCGGATGATGGCGGCGTTCGGGATCTGGTCCTTCTCGCGTTGGCCGAGAAGGTCGAAGTAGACCTTTCCCGTGCAGAGAATGACGCGCTCGATCTTTTCCGGCGGCGCCACTTCCGGCCCGGGCAGTATCTCGGCGAAGGACCCGCTCGTGAAATCTTCCGCCCGGGAGGCCGACTGCTCCGAGCGGAGGAGGCTCTTCGGCGTCATGATGATGAGCGGCTTGATGAAATCACGTTTCATCTGCCGGCGCAGGACGTGGAAATATTGCGCTGCCGTCGTCAGGTTGCAGACTTGGATGTTGTCCTCCGCGCAGGCCTGCAGAAAACGCTCGAGCCGCGCGCTCGAATGTTCCGGTCCCTGGCCTTCGTAGCCGTGCGGCAGAAGAAGGACGATGCCGCTTGGTCGCTGCCATTTTGATTCGGCCGAGACGATGAACTGGTCGATGATGGTCTGCGCCCCGTTCGCGAAGTCGCCGAACTGCGCCTCCCAAAGGCAAAGCATGTTGGGATAATCAAGCGAGTAGCCGTAATCGAAACCGAGGACGGCCGCTTCCGAGAGCAGGCTGTTGTAAATGCAGATGCGCGCCTGGTCGGGGGCGAGATGGAGAAGCGGGAGATATGGTTTGCCGGTTTTGGCATCGTAGAGAAATGCATGCCGATGACTGAAGGTGCCGCGCCGGCTGTCCTGGCCGGACAAACGCACCGGCACGCCTTCGAGCAGGAGCGAACCGAAGGCGAGCGCCTCGGCGAATCCCCAGTCGTACGGTCCGCCAGCTTCGTAAACATTGCGCTGTCGGTCGATCGTGATCCGTTTCACTTTCGGCAGGACGTTGAAGTCCTCGGGAACTTTCGTCAGGCCGTCGACGATCTGCTTCAACGTCTCCGGCGTGATCGAGGTCGGGCCGGATTGCAGGGAATATTGTGGCTGAAAGACGGCGGTCGATTCCGTGAAGCGGTCGCGTTGCGCGGCAGGAATTTTCTCGAGCGCCTTCACTTCTTCCAGCGCCGTTTCGAGACGATCCTGTAAATCTTTTTCCAGCTTCTCGGCCGCTTCCTCGCTCAGGACATTCGTCTCGATCAGCTCGTTCTTGTAAAGCTGCGCGACCGAGGGGCGCTTGGCGATTTTGGCGTAGAGATCGGGCTGGGTGAAAAGCGGCTCGTCGCCTTCGTTGTGTCCGTAGCGACGGTAGCAATACATGTCGATCACCACGTCGCGCCCGAATTCCTGCCGAAAATCGAGCGCGGTCTCGGTCACGAAACGGACCGCGATCGGATCGTCGCCGTTCACATGGAAGATCGGCACCTCGATCATCTTCGCGATGTCGGTCGCATACATGGAAGAGCGCGCATCCTCGGGGAGGGTGGTGAAACCGATCTGGTTGTTGACCACCACGTGCACCGTGCCGCCGGTGCTGTAGCCGTGCAGTTGCGACATGTTGAGCGTTTCCGCGACGATGCCCTGACCGGCGAAAGCCGCATCGCCGTGGATGAGCAACGGCAAAACCTTCCGTCGATGCTCGGTGTCGCCGCGAATGCGTTGTCGGGCGCGCGCGATGCCCTCGACGAC
>JACCZO010000040.1 GCA_013695925.1 Chthoniobacterales bacterium | reverse complement strand
AACGTCTGCTGCGTCAGGTCGGCGGCGTCCGATTCCTGGCGGCTGAGTGAGAGGGCAAAGCGATAGAGCGGCATGTAAAAGTCCTCGACCAATTTTTCGAAGTCGAGTGTTGCCACGTTCCGATCCTAGGCGAGGTCCCAAAACCCGCCAAGAAAATCAAATGACGGCAACGCGATCGCCTTCACCGTGGGAGAGTCGTGCCGGCCGATTATTCCTACCGCGCCAATGAGATCAGTAAACCCATTTCCCGCCCGGAGAGGAGAGCACGGGGATATGCGCGGTCGAATAATCCGTCTTGCCGATCGCGCCCCACATCTTGATCCCGGTCGCGTCCCGCCAATGTTTGCTCATGCTTTCCCCGGTGTGGCAGCCCCAGCTTTTGACGAAGGCGTTTTTGGCAAAGGCCCGGTGGTCGATTTGCTTCAGCTCGCTTTCGTGCAGCCACGACTTCGAAGCGCTGTCGACCACGTTGCTGTAGTCGAACAGAAAACAGGCCTTGTTCGAGTGCCCGAAAAATTCGAAGACGGCAATCTTCACCTGGTTGCGCGGCATCCCGTTGTTCAAGTAATCGATCACCTCGCCGCCGCGGTTGAAGTAGACCAGCTTGAGATTGAATTTGTCCCGCACGCTGTTGATATGCGCGATCAAGTCCTGGTTTTCCTGTTTCCCGCGATCGACGTAGCCCGGCTTGTAGACCAGCCAGGTGATCAAGGCGTCGGGGCCGTACTGGGCGCGCAATTGCTCCGTTCGGACCCGCCCGGAACGGACGAAATTTGCCCACCAGTGATCGTGCGGCCGGGTCTTGTATTGCTCCCATTGGTGCAGGGAGGGCCCGCCGATAAGGATGATGTATTCGCGCTGCTCGGCCTGGGTCGCGGCGGTGGCGAAAAAGCTGGAAAGGATGAGGAGAGCGAGGCGCTGTTTCATGAGATGGACAAGGAGCAGTATCTATGCGCGGAACGGAAGTGCGTGCAAGCGCCCCCGCAAGTCAATCGCGAGCACACTCATTGTCGCTGGCGCTGCCGCCTAGAACGTTGCCCGCACTCCGAGGAGCGCGCCGCGGCCGGCGAGCGGCGCGATGTCTTTCAGGAACGAGGTGTGGAAGCGCGCTTCTGCATCGGTCAGGTTCGTGCCTTTTAGATAGACGTCGAAGTCGATCGGGCCCGCTTTGACGCGATAGGTCACGCTGGCGTTGAGCAGGAAATAATCGGCGGTCGGTAGCTCGAACTCGGCGGTGCGATCCTGCTCCGCCACGTACTGGCCTTCGATCCGCGCGCCAAAACGATCGCCGTAGCCATAGACGAGCGCCGCGCTGGTGCGAAACGGCGGGATGCGCGGGAGCGAGCGATCGGCGCTGCGATCCTGCGCGTACACGTAATCGGCTTTCGTATCGAGATGCAGCTCGTGCCGGCTGCTCCGGCGACCGGCCCCCGCGACGACCGCTTTGCCATCCTTGCCGCTCATGCTCGGCGCTTCTTCGCGGTCGTACGGTTCGAGGATGTGAAAGGTGAGCGCCAGTTCGCCGCCAACGAAATCGGCTTCCACCGGCTGATAAGCAAAGACAGGAAGCCCTTCCTCTCCCTCTTCCTCCGGCCCGGAAAATTCGCCCGTCGGTTTCGCGACAATGAAATCGCTGAAACGATTATAAAAAAGACTGAGCGAGCCGGTGATGCGGCCCGTCTTCTTCCGTAACGACAGGTCGAACGCGAGCGAGTCCTCTTTTCCGAGACCGACGTCGCCAACCTCAAACGCGTTCGTCGCGATGTGCGGCCCGTTCGCGAAGAGCTCGACGTAGGTGGGCGGGCGTTGCGTGTAGGCGACCGATAACGCGATCACGTAGGGCTCGACCGGCGTGTAAACCAGCCCGGCCGATCCGCTAAAGGCATCGAAAGCGCGCGTGAGCGAGGGGCCGAAGATTTCGTTCTCCGCCCGGTCGTTGCTCTGGTGATCGTAGCGCGCGCCGAATTGCAACCGCACCGGATCGAACGCGATCTCTTCGAACACAAACATGGCGTTGCTGGTGGTCTCCACCGGCGGAAGAAACGCCTCCGCGCCGAGCGCCGAGAAATTCGTGTGCTGTCCCTGATAACCGATCGCGCCCTCGAACACGCCCAGCTTCTCATGCAGAACTTCGAGCCGCGCATCGTAGCCATCGATCTCGAAAACGGTGCCGACCTCCGGTCCTTCGAATTCCGTGTGGGTGTAATCGGAGTAACTCCACTTGTAGTTGATCGCCTTGATCGGCGCGAAAGGCTGGTTGAACGCGCCGCGCACATCCCAGCGCCGCTGCTCCAGCTCGATCGTCACCTCCTCCTCCGCGACGGTGCCGTAGCGTGAGTCGATTCCGGAATAAGCCGCGCCGATGTAGCCCTTATCCCAGACGTAGGAAGCGCCGGCCGCGCCGCCTTCGCTCTCGGTGAAACTGTTCGGCAATGTCCCGCGCGCTTCTTCCTCGCCTGGTTCGAGCGGCGCGATCCGTCGCAGCCGTTCCGAGCGCGCGAAACCCGGGATCTCGATGTCGTCTGTCTCGCGTTTGAACCCATCGAGATGCACGACGATCGGGCCGAGCCCGAACTCGAAGACGCCCGCACCGGAGCGTGCCTCATCCGCCGTCCCGAAGCGGCCTTCCGCCTTGCCTTCGATCGGGCGCTGCAACTTCTCGGTCGGGATGCGGTTATCGATCACGTTCACGACGCCGCCGACGGTGTTCGGCCCGTAAAGCAGCGTCGCCGGGCCGCGCACCACATCGATCGTCTGGATGGTGAGCGGCTCGGCCGTGACCGCGTGATCGGGGCTGACGTTGGAAACGTCGATCGTGGTCACACCGTTTTGCAGGACGCGGATGCGATCGTCGCCCAACCCGCGAATGACCGGACGGCTCGCGCCTGGTCCGAAGTAAGTCGAGCTTACGCCCGGCTCGCGGCTGAGCGTCTCGCCCAGCGTCGGCTCAAGACGAAGCTTCAGTTCCTCGCCGGAAAGGACGGTGACGGATTGGGTTTGCTCAAACAAGTCGCCGCCGAGCGGCGTGCTGCGGACGATGACGCGCTCCGTCTCGGCATCGCG
>JACCZO010000039.1 GCA_013695925.1 Chthoniobacterales bacterium | reverse complement strand
TGCGGCTTTGCCGAGTCTCGCGCCGTTGATGTAGTCGGTGAGGGTGCGGTCGATCGTGTTCAGGGCGCGGCGGAGCTCGACGGGTGCCGGGGGTTGATGTCCGGCGTCGAGGAGGGGCCCGAGCAGTCGCCCTCGGAGCTTGGTGTAGAACACCGCGACCCGAATACCCTCGCTCGTGGTCCGGTAGGTGTTGGTCCCGGGGACCCGTTCGATGAGGCCGTGGAGGCGGAGGCGGCGCAGGTCGTAGCTCATCTGGTTGGCGGTGTAGTCCGTGCCGAGGAGTCCGGCGACAAGCCCGCGAAGGCTCTTGTTGGTGAAGCCGGTGACGGCGTGGACGACACAGCAGAGGGCGCCGGTCAGGGCGGTGGCGCGTGGGTCCCCGAAGCGCAAGGCCCCGGTTCGTTGGCCCTCTCGTATGTAGGGCTGGTGGAGACGGTCGAATAGATCGTCTCCGATGGCACAGCCCTGACCGGCACGTTCAATCGATAGCAGACGGGCGTTGACGCCGCGGGCTTTGCCGATGAGCTCGGGCAGGTGCTCGAGACGGGCCAGGACCCCGATGTCGGACGGCTTGTTGATCACGGTCTCGATCCGCAGCGCTCTCCCTTCCTTCAAGTACTGCTTGACGCGGCTGTGTTTGTAGGCGAAGTCCATCTTGACCTCGGTGCCCGGCCCGAACACCCGGGTCCGGAACTGCATGGCCGTGGTGCGGCCCCGGCGGTCACGGCCGAACACGGCATGGACCTCCTCGGGGCGGCCGATGCCGATGTTGTCGGCCACCAACGCCTCGAAGAACCGTCGGGCCCGGCGAGGGTCATCGAGCACGAGCGTGCGTGACACCTCGACCTGGCGCATCGACAGTTCCCACCAGTAGCCGCCGTCCCGGTCCGTGTCGGTGAGCGGCGTGGGGATCTGGGTGATCCACCGGTCGAAGAACCCCTGCACATCGTCGGGCCCGAAACGATCACAGATCGCCTGCAGCCCATCGGGGTCCTCACACGTGGCGAACCCGTTGGCCAGCGCCGTGTACGCCATCCCGGCGCCCTCGGCCTGGCGCTTGGCCCACTCGTGCCCGTTGACCCACACCTTCGCGGGATACGGGAAGTAGGTGCAGATCTTGATGAACCCCACCCCGAAATCAGGATCGAGCACGTAGAAGTAGAAGGTCCCAACCCGCCGCGACGACTTGGTGAAGTCGAAGGACACCACCCCCGGAGTCGACGACCGGTTCCGGCCGCCGAACACCCACTGGAACTCCTGGGCCGACACGATGGCCACCACCCCGAACCGACCCTGCGCCTCGGCGGCGTCGACATAGGGCTGGACGTGGTCGATCTTGCGGTCATCCCAGCGAGAACGGTCTGGCTTCGCCAACCGCAAGATCGGGATGTCATGGTCCGCGGCGAACTTCTTGACGTCGCGCACGAACCGGTTGCCGATCTGGGAGAACAGCGCCGGTGATGGCACCGGGTTGCCGAGATGCTCGGTCAAGAACCGCACCACCTGCCCACCGACCTGCAGGTTCGGGACATACGCGTTCAAGAGCATCCGGTCCACGCACTCCACCTCGAGCGTCACGTGACCCTCGAGCACCTCGTTGATGTTCGTCACCGTCGACACAGACACATCGTGACCTGGACACGACAACCCCTGCCGCCCCAACAACCTCACAGCAACGACGCTGCGGGGAGGGGGCCGGGGGGAGGGCCTGCCCTCCCCCCGCTAATTGAGGGCCTCGCGGGGGTTGAGCTGGTAGCGGCCCTCGCGGGCCCAGCGCCGGATGCGGAACAGGTCGCGGACGAGGCGGGTGGCGTCGCGAGCGACCTTCACCGTCGAGCGGGTGCTGTTCTGAACCTCGACGGGGACCTCGGTGACGGCGAACCCGTTCCGCTCGGCCACGACGAACATCTCGACGTCGAAGGCGAAGCCGTCGATCCGGCTGCGCTCGAACACGGCGCGGGCGGTGTCGGAGCGGAACGCCTTCAGCCCGCACTGCGTGTCGCGGTAATGCCCCAGCAACACGGCGTGGGTGAGCCAGTTGATGATGCGGCCGCCCAGCTCGCGCAGGCGGCGGGCGCGGACGAGGGTGGTCGTGTTGGAGTGGCGCCGGCTGCCCACCACGACGTCCCACCCCGCCTCGACCATGTCGAGCAGGTCGGTGAGCTGGCCCGGCGCGTAGGCGAGGTCGGCGTCGGTGAAGGCCACGGTCCGCCCCGACGACGCCAGCACGCCGGCCCGCACCGCCGCGCCCTTCCCCCGGTTCGTCGGTTGCACCACCACCACGTCCGCCCCGGCGGACCGGGCCTCCTCGGCGGTGCCGTCGCCCGACCCGTCGTCCACCACGACGATCTCCACGCCGCCGGCCACGCCCGCCAGGGCAGAACGCACCCTGGCCACGCTGTCGCCGATGCGGCCCGCTTCCTCGTAGGCCGGCACCACCACCGAGAGGCGCACTGCGCCGGGGGCCGGTTCGCGGTCGGCGCGCGGGCGGTGGGTCTCGCGCACGAGGCGGAACAGCATCTGTCGGTGGATGGCCAGGCG
>JACCZO010000001.1 GCA_013695925.1 Chthoniobacterales bacterium | reverse complement strand
GGTCATCGCTCACCTCAACGGCATTGCGCAGTGGGCGGTAATGCTCTTTGTCTGGGTGGCGGGGATTGAGCTCGATATCCAAAAGGCTTGGCGTTATCGCCGCGAGACGGGGATCACCGCCGGCCTTGCGCTCGGCATGCCTTTGTTTTTCGGCTGCGGAGCGGCCCTGATCATGATTTCTATGAGCGGCGGCTGGATGGGCCCGAAAGGACACACCTGGCAATTGATCGTCGGCGTTGGCATGGCTTGCGCCGTGACCGCTCTGCCGATCCTGGTTCTGTTCATGGAGAAGCTCGCCATCCTGCGCGAACCGATCGGCCAGCGCATCCTGCGCTATGCCAGTCTCGACGACGTCGCCATCTGGGGCGTGCTCGCGTTCATCCTGCTCGATTGGAACCGGGTCGGAAGGCAACTCGGTTTTCTAATCGTTTTTGCGCTCGCCTCTTATCTCATTCGCAAAATCATGTGGCGGATCCCGGAACGCGATCGCTGGTTTGTCGGGCTCATTTGGCTCGCGGCCTCTGGCTTTGCCGCCGACTGGTCGGGACTGCACTTCATGGTCGGCGCCTTCCTTTCCGGCGCCGTGCTCGATGCCGGCATGTTTGATCAAAAGCAGATGGATTTCTTCCGCGGTCATGTCCTGCTCGCCCTCATGCCGGTCTACTTTCTCTCCACCGGGCTGCGCACCACCTGGCAGGTCGGCGGCATAATCGTTTTCGGAGCGGCGGTGCTGCTCCTCGTCGCCTCGGTTGCGGGCAAGTTGGCCGGCGTTCACATCGCCGGGAAAATCCTCAAGTGGGAAAAGGGCGAAGCTTCGATCATCGGTTGGCTCCTGCAGACGAAGGCTTTGATCATGATCATCTTCGTCAACATCCTGCTGGATAAGCAAATCATCACCAGTGAAACCTTCACAGCCACCCTTCTCATGGCGTTGGCGAGCACGATGCTGAGTGTGCCGATGGTCGGCCCGAAGCTGGCCCGCCTCCAGAGTCTGATCACGAGGTCCTCCTGAACGGCTGGCCGGAATCATGAACGTCGCGGGCCGCCCTTACCGCACCATCTGGCTCAAGCCTAACGATGACCGGATTGTGCAGTTGATTGATCAACGGTCCTTGCCGCACCGTTTCGCGATCGAGGATGTCACCACGGTCGAGCAAATGGCGGCGGCGATTCGCGAGATGCAGGTCCGCGGGGCGGGGTTGATCGGCGCCGCGGCGGGTTACGGGATGTATCTCGCGATGCTGGCGGGGATGGATGTCGCGGCCGCAGCCGATCTTCTGCGCGCGACCCGGCCGACAGCGGTCAACCTGGCCTGGGCGCTCGAGCGCCAACGGCAAGGAATCGCCACCGGTGCGAGCGCAGAACAAAAAATTGCCCTCGCCCGCGAGACGGCGGAGGCGATTGCGGACGAAGATGTCGCCCATTGCCGGGAGATTGGCCGGCACGGCCTGGCGTTGATCGAGCAAATCGCGCGGCAAAAAGATGGCCGCCCGGTCAACATTCTCACCCACTGTAACGCGGGCTGGCTGGCGTTTGTTGACCACGGCTCGGCCACCGCTCCCATCTACGCCGCGCACGATCGGGGAATTCCGCTCCATGTTTGGGTCGACGAAACGCGTCCGCGTAATCAGGGCGCGAAATTGACCGCCTGGGAACTGGGCGAGCACGGCGTGGCCCATACCGTCATCGCCGACAACGCCGGCGGTCACCTCATGCAGCGCGGCGAAGTGGATCTCGTTTTGGTCGGGACGGACCGCACCACCCGTACCGGCGATGTCGCAAACAAGATTGGGACTTACCTGAAAGCGCTCGCGGCCAAGGACAACGGTGTCCCCTTTTACGTCGCCCTGCCGTCCACTTCCTTCGACTGGAAGATGCGCGACGGGGTGGAGGAGATCCCGATCGAGCAGCGGGGAGCTGAAGAGGTGAAACACGCCGATGGATGGGCCGAAGGGCGAACGCTGGAAGTGCGACTCACCCCCGAGGCCAGCCCGGCGGCAAACTACGGCTTCGACGTCACGCCGCGGCGGCTGGTTAGCGGACTCATCACCGAGCGCGGGATTTGCCAGCCTAACGAACAAAGCATCCTCGCGCTCTTTCCCGAGCACGCGCCGTGAACGAAACTGGGGCCGTCAAATTCCATTACGAAAGCGATGGCCAGGAGCTGGCTCCTTTCGACGGCTTGGAAGAATTGCAGGCTGCGCGGCAGGAGTTGCGGCGGCGGGGGCTTCTGGGGGTCGATGAAACCGGGATCGGTTTCGGTAACGTTAGCCTGCGGATTGAAGAGATCGACATCTTCCATATCACCGGTTCCGGCACGGGGCGCTTGGCAAGGCTCGGCCTGCAGGATTTCGCGAAAGTGACCGAGTGGGATTTCGTGCGCAACTGGCTCCGCAGCACCGGCCAGGCGATCCCTTCAGCGGAGTCGCTCACCCATGCCGCGATCTACGCGGAGGCGGCGGAGGTGCGCATGGTTTTGCACGGGCACGACGCCAGGTTATGGCGAGATCTCTGCGAACGGGGAATCACCACCCGCCCGGATAATCCTTACGGCACTCCCGCGCTGGCGGAGGAAGTGCGACGGCTTTTTCGCGAGACCGATGTCCGGGCGAAAAGGATCTTCGCGATGGCCGGGCACCGCAACGGGATCGTGGCTTTCGGCCGAGACTTCCCAGAGGCTTTCGCCGCGCTCGCGCCAGCGGAGTAGGGCCGCGGAGCGGCGCGACGGCGCTTTTCGTTCGCAATCGGGGGGTGCAATCCTAAGGTTTGGCGCGCATGAGCCGGGTCCGACTTCTTTCCGACACTCTCGCCAGCCAGGTGGCGGCGGGGGAGGTGATCGAGCGCCCGGCTTCCGTCGTGAAGGAGCTGGTCGAGAACAGTATCGACGCCGAGGCGCGCTCGATCGAGGTCATGATCCGGCGCGGCGGCATCTCGCTTATTCGCGTGACCGATGACGGCGTCGGAATGGACCGGGACGATGCCCTCCTTTGCCTGGAGCGGCATGCCACGAGCAAGATCCGAACGGCGGCCGATCTCGCGACCGTGGCGACGCTAGGGTTTCGCGGCGAAGCCCTCCCGAGCATCGCGAGCGTGGCCCGTTTTCGCCTAACGACGCGGGAAAAGGAGGCAGTGGTGGGGACGGAGGTGCTCATTTCAGGCGGCAAAATCGAAACGGTGCGCGATGGCGGCGAAGCCCCCGGGACACAGATTGAGGTCCGCTCGCTTTTCTATAATCTCCCGGCGCGACGAAAGTTTCTGCGCTCCGAGAACACCGAGACCCGCAACATCGAGCATCAGCTTTATCTCCAGGCGATTGGTCATCCCGACATCGCTTTTTCATTAGTGCGCGATGAGCGGGTCGTCTTTCAGCTTCCCGTGACGAAGACGCTGCGCGACCGGATTCGCGACCTGATGGGGAGCGAACTGGTGGCGCGCTTGCTCGAGGTGGAATCGGGAAAAGGCAGGTTGCGGGTCAGCGGCTTCATTGGACAGGCGGGAGTGAGCCGGGCGAGCCGGGCCCAGCAATTTGTCTTCGTAAACGGGCGCGCCATTGAAAGTCCGGTGATTGGCGCGGCATTGAAGGAGGGATATCACACGGCACTCATGAAAGGGCAGTTCCCGGTCACGTTTCTTTTCGTCGAATTGGACCCCGCGGAAGTGGACGTGAATGTCCACCCGGCCAAGCGGGAGGTGCGTTTTCGCGATCCGGCTGGCGTGCGGGAAGCGGTGGTGGCCGCCATCCGCCGCACCCTGGAAAGCGATCGGAGCAGTTGGCGGGAACAGTTTCGGGCGCCGGCTCCGCCCGATATTCCGTTCGTCAATCCAGAGCAGCCGCTGGCGCCGGCGGATGACTCCCAGGCGACTTTTCCGGTGACGGCGGGCCAGCCGACAGTGACCGACGACCGTTTTCCGCCTAACGAAGAGCGCCGTCCGTTACCGGAACATCAATTTCGAATTCTCGGCATCCTGAACAAGCTCTACGTCTTGATGGAAAACGCCGAAGGTCTCGTGCTGGTCGATCAGCACGCCGCGCATGAGCGCATTCTCTTTGAGGAACTGCGGCGCCGGATGGAAGAGCAGGGTGTGCCTTCACAGCGTCTCCTTTTGCCGCAGGTGATCGAGCTCGCACCGCGCGACGCGGAATGGATTGAGCGCAATCTTGCCACTCTGCAGAAAATGGGGCTCGGAGTGGAGGAATTTGGCCGGCACACTTTCAAGCTGGAAAGCCTGCCGCCTTTTCTGAGCGGCGCGGAACCGGGCCGGCTCTTGCAGGACGTGATCGACAGCCTGAAATCCGCCAGCAACAGCAGTTCGCCGCTGCGGCTGGGCGAGGACATGATCGCGAAGACGGTCTGCCGGCACGCAGTTAAGGCGAACGATCTTCTCCGGGCGCCAGAGGTGGAAAAGTTGATTCGCGATCTGCTGGAGTGCGAGCTGCCCTATTGTTGTCCGCACGGACGGCCGACCATGATCCAGATTTCGTTAGGCGAGTTGGAGAAGAAGTTCGGGAGAAAAGTCTAACGACGACGACGGCGCGCTTTCGCTCCGTTCCTGGGGAGCGTTTCCACGCTCGTGACCAAAAGAACGTCGATCACCTCGAAGGAGTCATCAGACCGATCGACAATCAAACGTCGGCCAGTCGGCGAGAGATGCATGAAATCGGGATGCGGCACGTCAATTGATCTTCCGTCGTCCATGTGGACGCGAAACGGCTCAAAAGGCGTCGCTCGATAGAGGCCTCTGACTTGCTCGCCTGTCATCGGGAAAATTGTAATGCCAGGGTGAAGCCAGGGAAAGTGAGAATGTCATTTCATCGACTACGCTCGGGCCGAGGGCGCGCGAACTATTTCCAGTGTTTTGCGATCAGGGCTTTGATTGCCGGGGTTTGCAGTTTGTAATTTTCTTCTTCCCGGCTCGGCAATTCCGGGAACCATTTCCACCAATACATCCCCGCGATCGCCGGGCAGTGCTCCGGCAGATCGAGCGCCACATCGATGCAGCGCTGCTGGATCTTTTCGGCATGGTCGCCGCCCATCTTGAAGGCCCACGGCTCGGCCGCGGCCCGGGCGCTGACGTTGTAGCCGATCTCGACGAAGAGGAATTTCTTGTGCCCGTGCGCCTTGGAATAGGCGCTCAGCTCGGCGCATTTCTTTTGCCAGGCGGCGGCGATCTCCGCTTCGGTCGGGTTCTCGCTTTTCGTTAGGGGAAAATAAGCGAGCGCGCCGATGTAATCGAGCGCGTCCCAGAAGGTCACTTCCTGAAAACTGTCCCAGTTCCCGCCATAAGTCAGTTTGCCGCGATAAACCTTGCGCACCGCGGCGATGATCTCGCGCCAGCGAGCGTCAAACTTCTGCGCAAAAGTGAACTCGAGCCCGACGCAAAACGTCTCCGCCCCGTGCGCCTCGGCCAGTTTTGCCATCTGCACAATCCAGGTCTGGTAATCGCCAAAGAAGCGGTCCCATTCTTCTTTCGTCTCGAAATTGATTTCGCCGCGCCAGAGGAATTTTGTTCCCCAATAGGCAATGTGCGGAATGAGCATGACCGAGAGACCGCGCTCGCGCGCCCAGTCGAGCGGGACGGAGACGTGGCGGAAATTGTCGTCGGTGCGAAACCGGACATGGCCGTCGTTTTGAATCTGGGCGTAGGGATGAATCGCGATGCTGTTCACGCCTAACGACTTCAATTCGTCGAGCGTCTTCGCCATTTCCGGGGTGGCCCATTCCCAGCCGGAGGTCTGGCAGGAAACGGTCATGCCCTTGATGACTGGCGCGACCGTTCCCTGGGCGCCGCTGGCGGAGGCCGCCAGGACAAGACCGAGGAAAATCCAACCGCCGCTAAGAACGTCGCGCAAAGAATTCATCTTTCAGGAGGTAGTAGAGGAAGAGACTATTGTAGCGCAGATAGCGGGTGAGCAACCGGCCCGGCTCGGAGGCGGCGCGGAAGAGCCAGGTCAGGCCGAGCCGTTGCATCCAGGCCGGGGCATCCGGCTTGAGCCCGGCATTAACGTCAAAAGCGAAGCCGACCGCGAAGATGACGCCGCGCGTGATCGCGGCTTTGTGGCGGTGAATCCAGTCCTGCTGTTTCGGCGTGCCGAGCCCGACCCAGATGAAGTCGGGCGCAAGCCGGTTGATCTCGGCCAGGATCCCGGCTTCGTCGTCAGGGGAAAAATAGCCGTGCTGCGCGCCGACGATCTGGGCAGAGGCAAATCTCCGGCGCAACGCCGTTACGCATTCCTCCGATCCGCCTAACAAGTAATGGGTCCAGGGCCCGGGGCTGTTTTCGAGCGCGTGCCGCATGAAGGTCGGTCCGTAGACCCGGTCGCGCAGCCCGGCGCCGCGCGCGTTCAGGCACCAGATGAGGGGCATGCCGTCGGGCACGAAGTGGTCGAAATGCGAGGTGATCTCGCGAAAGTGCGGATCGTGCCGGCGCAGGGTGACAATGTGGGTGTTGGTGAGATCGATCGCATAGGTGCCGCCGCGGCGGGCGAGCGCGTGCGCCTGTGTGATCAGTCCGTCGTAGGTGGTGGCGAGGAGCGGCGTCCCGAGGAGGTCGAAAGTTCGGATCGATGTCGCCACGCCGGGCCACGGTATCTACTCGGGAACGGAATGAAAGGCGGGCCGCATCTTCGATTTTCTGCCATGGGAGTGCCGGCGTTGAGGTTCGACCCAACGTTTGCACCGACTTCCTACGCGATGGACGACAAGGGGGACGAAAATTTCCACAGCAAGCGGTGCCGGAAGTCTACGATGCCTTCCGGCTCAACGTCGCGACCGGAGAGATGAGACTGGGTGCCAGCCAGCAGCGGGCGAGACGCCCGCTGCACCGGACAGCCCGGGGGACCTCTGTGTTACGGCTCGATCGGTGGCAGCCCCGTTTCCGTGTCGCCGGTATCGATTCCGTGCCGGAGCCGGCTGTGGCGGGCGCTGTAGAAGAAGTAGATCAGGAGCCCGAGCCCAAGCCAGATGAAGAACCGGATCCAGGTCTCGATCGGCAGGCTGAGCATGAGCGCGCCGCAGAAAAAGACGCCCAGAAGCGGGAAGAGCGGGACGAACGGCACCCGAAACGGCCGCGGCCGGTCCGGGTCCTTTTTGCGCAGGACGAGGACGCCGGCACAGACCAGGGCGAAGGCAAAGAGAGTCCCGATATTCGTCAGGTCGGCTAACGAACCGATATCGGTCAGCATCGCGACTCCGCCGACAACGAGGCCGGTCAGGATGGTGGTGACATAAGGGGTACGGAAGCGCGGATGAATCCGGGCGAAAAACTTCGGGAGCAGGCCGTCCCGCGCCATCGCCATGAAGATGCGCGGCTGGCCGAGCTGGAAGACGAGCAGGACGGACGTTAGGCCAGCGAGCGCGCCGGCGCTGATCAGCGCCTGGGCCCACGGTTTCGCCGCGAAGGCCGACGCGACCGCGGCCGAATCGCCAAGGTAGGCGGTGTATTTCCTCATCCCGGTGAGCACAAACGCCATCAGGACGTAGAGGATGGTGCAAATGATCAGGCTCGCGATCATCCCGATCGGTAAATCGCGTCGCGGGTTTTTCGTTTCCTCCGCCGTGGTCGAGACGGCGTCGAAACCAATGAATGCGAAAAAGACAATCGCGGCCCCGCTCATGACCCCGCCAAATCCGCTCGGCATGAACGGCTGCCAATTCGTCGGGTTGACCATGAAAGACCCGAAGGCGATCACGAAAACCACCACCGCCAGCTTAATAATGACGATAACTGTGTTCGCGGTCGCGCTTTCCCGGATGCCGTAGATCAGGAGCACGGTCACGGCCGCGACGATGAAGAACGCCGGGAGATTCACTGCGATGGGATACCCCATGAAAACGGGGAGGGTGGTCGAAGAATAGGCGCCGAGCGCAGCACCGCCCTTGGCGAGGAGGGTGCCGGCGGTGGTGTGATCGACCATGAGCCAGAGGGGAAACTTGATGTTCATGTTCGCCAGCAGCTGGACGAAATAGCCCGACCACCCGACCGCCACCGCCATGTTGCCGACCGCGTATTCGAGAATCAGATCCCAGCCGATGATCCAGGCGATGATCTCGCCTAACGTCGCGTAGGAATAAGTGTAAGCCGAGCCCGAAACCGGGATCATCGAGGCCAGCTCGCTGTAACAGAGCGCCGCGAAACCGCAGGCAATCGCCGCCACGACAAAAGAAAGCGCGACCGCCGGCCCGGCCGCGGGCCGCCCGAAGACGAGATCGCTATCCTGGAAAAAGGCGATGATGAAATTGAGCACTGGCGTCTTCACGATCGAGTCCCCAACGCGGGCCGATTCGCCCGCCGCGGCGGTGCCGGCGAGCGCGAAAATCCCCGCGCCGATGATGGCCCCGATCCCGAGGCAGGTGAGATCGAAGGCGGTGAGCGAGCGCTTCATTTTGCGCTCGGGCGCTTCCGATTCGCTCATCAGGAGCTCAGGGCTTTTGGTTTGAAAAAGTTTGGACGCCACGATGGTTCTCCGGTTGTTTCGGCAATCTGCGGTGAAAGTGGGCGCATCGTCGCACCGCGCGATTGCGGCGGTCAATCCTTTGTTTGGGGTGGCTCGGGATGAGCAACCTTCGATTGGCCGCAGCCGCCTGAACGAGCGGAAGCTCGTCCCTCCGCCGGCGCGACAAACGATCGCTTCCCGATTGAACTTTCCGCGCGGGAGAGACTACGCTGCCGGACCGATGGGTGATGAAACAACGCCGCTGATCCTGGGCGATGCTGCGACCGCCGAGCTGCACGGACACCCCGGGAGAAAATGGCTGCGCCGGAAACGCAAGGCGCGCCCGCCTCTGAGCCATTGCGAAAATTGCGGCACGGCGCTGACCGGTCCTTACTGCACGCAATGCGGCCAGGCGGGAGTCGATTACCACCGTTCCTTCGGCTCGCTCCTGGCCGATGCCGCGGACGCGTTTTTCAATTTCGACGCGCGCTTCTTTCGATCCTTCGCCCTCCTCCTCTTCAAACCCTGGCGCCTGACGAACGACTTCGTCGAGGGCAAACGCGCCCGCCATGTCCATCCCCTGCGCGTGTATCTGATCGCGAGCGTCCTCTTCTTCCTCGTGATCAACTTCCTCGCGAAAGAGGCTCGTTTCCAAACCGGCCAGCAGTCCGATCGGACCGAGCTTTCGCTCGCTTCGCCTTCCTTCACGTCCGAGCCAGTCCCGCCCGGCGCGCCGACGCCCGCCTTTTCGTTAGGCACTTCCTCCCCGCCTCGCGCCAGGTTTTCACTTGGCTGGGAGGAGGACGCGACCCTCGAGCAAAATAAATCTCCGTCATCCTTCGGCGGCTGGGTCGAGCGCCGGGTGAAGGAAAAAGTCGGGCCGACCGGAGACCGTGGCGATCTTTTCCTCAAAACGCTGATTCAGAATCTGGCGCCGATGGTGCTCTGCTGCATTCCACTTTTCGCCCTCGTGCTCAAGATCCTCTACGTCTTCAAGCGCCGCTTTTACATCGAGCACCTCATCTTCGCACTCCACACGCACGCCTTCATCTTTCTCAGCACCGTGCTGATCATCGGGATCGGTTTCCTTCTGGCGATGAAAAACACCGCACTGACCGCCATCACCTGCACCTTTCTTGGAACGGCAGTCCTGATTCAATTGCTCGTCGCGATCCGGCGTGTTTATCGGCAGAATTGGTGGGCGACCCTCTTTAAATTTTTCCTCGGGAGCGTGATCTACGTGGCTCTGCTCAGCCTCGCCTTTGGCGTGACGGCTTTTCTCACTCTGCTCCTTCCCTGAGTCCAGCGCCGCGCTGCTTGCCAGCGGTGCGCGCCCCGGGTAGAAAAGCCCATGGGTCGTCAATGGTTGCACGCGAAGCGCGAAGTGGCTGGTCTGAAGAAAGGCCAGGTGACCGGGAAACTGGTTAAGGAAATTATGGTCGCGGCCAAGCTGGGCGGCGCGGATCCCGCCGGCAACGCCCGGCTTTTTGCGGTCGTGGAAAAGGCGCGCCG
>JACCZO010000482.1 GCA_013695925.1 Chthoniobacterales bacterium | reverse complement strand
AAGCCAACCTTCTGCGTCTGGGAACTCGCCCCGGTCTGGCACGAAAAGGGAGCCTGGGAGCGCTTCCTTAGTTCAACGCGTGATGAAGCCGCTGCTCAGGCATGGCAGCGCAATATTTACGCTGGCTTCGCCTGAGATTCAGTTTGCCCGATTCCCCAAAAGAGAATGGATCCGTCGCCTAGGCCATTTGCAGCCGCAAATAGGAAAGGAGGTCCGTCCGGGTGATGAGGCCGAGGAACTTCGCGCCATCCATCACGATCGCGACCCGGCCGCGATCGAATACGCCTAACAAGTCGGAGATGTGGGCCGCGGGGGAAAGGGTTTCGAGCCGATCGGTCATGCCCGCGCTGACGAGTTGGTTAAACTGCGCCGGATCGCGGTGCACTTTTACGAGCAAATCGGATTCGTCGATGATGCCAACCGCCCTTCCGTCGCCGTTCAGGACGGGTAGTTGCGAGACGTCGCCGGTGCGCATGCGCTTAAAGGCGGTCAGCAGCGTGTCGTCCGGCCCGACCGAAATGACCTCGCCTTTCTCGGCCCGGTGCGAAATGAGATCGCAGAGATCGCCTTTGCTCGGTCGTTCCCCGTACCCCTGCTCGGCCATCCAAAAGTCGTTGAACATCTTCGAGAGATACTTGTTCCCAGTGTCGCAGATGAAGGTGACGACCCGCTTTTTTTCGGTTTGCTGGCGGCAATAGCGAAGCGCGCCGGCCAGGAGCGTGCCGGTGGAGGAGCCGGCCAGGATGCCCTCCCGGGCCAGGAGTTCGCGGACGACTTTGAAACTTTCCACGTCATCGATCTCGAACGCGTCGGTCACAAACGACATGTCGGCGTTATCGGGAATGAAATCCTCGCCGATGCCTTCGACCGCCCAGCTTCCGGCCTTTTCCAGTTTGCCGGTTTTGACCCACTCGTACAAAATCGAGCCGGTCGGGTCGGCCAGGATCATCTCGAGCTTGGGATGCACCTTCTTGAAGAAACGCCCCAGCCCGGTCAGGGTGCCGCCGGAGCCAACGCCGATGACGACGGCATCGACGTCGTGGTTCATTTGCTCCCAAATTTCCGGCCCGGTCGTGGTCTCGTGGGCGAACGGGTTGGCCGGGTTGCCGAACTGGTTGACGTAAAACGCGCCCGGGATTTCCTCGGTCAGTTTCGCGGCGACGTCCTGGTAATACTCCGGGTGGCCGCGGGTCACATCGCTCCTCGTTAGGCGAACTTCCGCCCCGAGCGCGCGGACATGGGCGATCTTCTCCTGCGACATCTTGTCGGGGATAACGAGAATAATGCGATAGCCCTTCGCGCCCGCGATGAGGGCCAGGCCGAGACCGGTGTTGCCGGCGGTCGCCTCGATGATCGTGCCGCCCGGTCGCAATTTTCCGTCGCGCTCCGCCGCATCGATCATGGCGAGCGCGACCCGGTCCTTGATCGAGCCGGTCGGGTTCTGGTTCTCCAGCTTCACGAAAAGCTGGCAGGGTCCCGTGTCCATGCGCGTGATCTCGACCAGCGGCGTGTGACCGATGAGCGAGAGGATCGCGGGCGGTTTGTTAGGCGAAGTAGAATCGGCAGGCGTAGAGGCGGTCATGAAACGTTCGGCGGGTCGAGCGGCGGCATGTCGCAGCCCCAGCTACGCAACACTGCGCCGTTGAATCGTCAAGCAGACACCGGCGGGCTCACGGCTCCATGACACGCGAAAAACCTTGCCCTCCGGTTGCCGGGCAGGATGCGCTGGATTCTGTTGCCGGCGTTGTCTCGGATTCTTTTCTCCATCCTGGTTGGTTTCCTCCTCGTTGGCGGCGCCGCGGCGCGGGGCGAGGTGCCGTTGCGCGAGCAGAGCGAGGAGTTTTTTCCTCTCGCACTCGACGGCACGATCGATCTCGAGAATGGCGATGGTTCCATCCACATCTTCGGCTGGGACAAACCGCGCGTGCGGCTGACGGTCGTGCGCAAGGCATATAGCGCGCCGCGCCTGCGGCAGATTCGAGTCGAGACCAAAACCGAGCCGGCAGCGCTCACGGTGCGCACCCTTATTCCGCCGGTCTCCGGTCTCTTGGCCGATCGATCCGGCACGGTCGACTACACCCTGAATGTACCCGAGCCGGCGCGGCTCAAGCTGAAGTTGAGCAACGGCGAAATCTCCCTGGAGGGATTGCGCGGAGCGAAGGTCGATCTCGAGCTCGCCAATGGCCGCATTTTGGCGCTGAACTGTTTTGCGCAGGTGCGGGCGCGTTTGCAGAACGGCGTTATGGAAGCGTTTTTCGCGTGGTGGGAGAATCTGCCGGCGAGTTTCGACTATGCCCTGCAACGAGGACGAATCGGTGTCCGCCTCCCGGCCGCCGCCCAGTTCCGGGTCGAGGCGCGGACCGCCGACGGACGGATTCAGCAGGGATTCCATTTCGCGAATCCAATCGAGGCAGGCGCCGGCCAAACGCTGCAGGCCGCGACCACGCCGGATACACCAATGTCGTTAGGTCTGCGCAGCGGAAGCGGCAATATCAGCATCGACGCGATTCGGTAGGCAAAGAATCTTCTCGCCGGGTTTTCCCTTATTGCGTCGCGCTGAGCTGTTCCAGCGTGCGGCGGTCGTCGTCTGCCTTCGCCACCAGCCCCAGCTTGCGGTAACACTCTTCACGCTTGCGCAGGGCGACCGCGGTCTGGTTGATCGCGAGTGCGCGGGTCAGCGATTCGATCGCGGCCAGGTAATCGCTTTGCTCCCTTTCGAGTTCGCCGCGGTACTGCCAGGCGGTCGAGAAATTGGCATCCAGTTCGGTCGCCTGTTTGATCCGCGCGTAGGCTTCAGGGCGGCGTTTCAATTTGGCCAGCGCGTAGCTCGCTTCCACTGCGGCGCCGGCCGATTTTGGATCGAGCCGCCGGGCGCGCTCGGCGTCGGCCAGGGCGAGTTTGGGCTGCCCGATCTCATTCAATTGCCAGGCGCGATTGGTGAGTAGATCGGCGCTTTGCGGCTCGGCTGCGATCTCGGCGTCGAGTCGCCGAACGGTTTGCAGGAAATTGGCCGAGAGCGCTTCCAGTTTCAGGAGCCCAGGCGAAGCGGCCGGGTCGGGCGCGCGGCCGAGCGTTTGTTCGGCGAGAGCGCGAAATAATTTCGGGCGGACGGCATCCGGCGCGAGCCTGGCCGCTTCGCTCGCGTCGTCGAGCGCGAGAACGGCGTCTCCGGCGCGCAGGAAAAGCAGCGCGCGGTCAGCCAAAAGCGAAGCGTCGTTAGGCTGAGCGGTCAGCTCGCGGTCGAGGTCGCGCACTTCCGCGAGAAACTTGCTTAGCCGATCGTGCAGGGAGAGCCGTTCCCTGACCGAGGGATCATCGGGCGCGAGTTGCGCCGCGCGCTGAACATCTGCGAGCGCGGCCTCCCAGCTGTGGAGGTGGCGGTAACAAAGCGCGCGGTTGAGCAAGGCGCTGGCGGTTTCGCGGCCTTTCATCCCGCGGGTCCAGGCCGCAGCCGCTTCCGGCCAATGACCGTTTGTCTGCTCGAGGCGGGCGATCTTCACGAAGACGCGCGGTCGGCGATCCTTCGGCGCGACCGCTTCCGTGTAGGCGGCGAAGGCATCAGCGCGGCGACCCTCAGCCAGCGCCAGATCGCCGCGGTACTCGTCATATTTCGCGGAGGTTTTTTTCACCGCGCCCTGCCAATCGGCCAGCGTCTGCCGCAGGCCGGTCAGGTCGCGGATGCCAAACTGAGCCTGGGCGAGGCGGGCCCACGCGCCGTTGTCGTTAGGCGCGAACCGCAGGACCTGGCGGGCGAGGGGAATCGCCCGGTCGAAGGCGCGCTCGTGCAGCGCGGCGCGCACTTCCTGGCGCGCGGTTCGTTCCTCCTCGGTGATGCTCCGTCGACAGGCGGTTGGACTGAGCACGAGCAGGAGCACGAGCACGAGATGAGATCGACGGGAAAAATTCATTGGCGCGGGCGAGGAATGACGGAACATAACGAGACCGCCAACGCTTCAATCAGCAATCCTCTCATGCCTTCCTTCGACATTGTTTCCGAGATCGACAAACAGGAGATCGATAACGCGCTCAACCAGGCGCGCAAGGAACTCGCCACCCGCTTCGATTTCAAGGGGACCGTGGCCGAGATCGAGTTCGAGAAAGACCAGATCGTCCTGACCGCGGAGGACGCGTCGC
>JACCZO010000453.1 GCA_013695925.1 Chthoniobacterales bacterium | reverse complement strand
CGTCGCGCCGCCAAGGCCAGCCACGGCTCCGTTGTCCTCCTCCATATCGCCGAGCCCGACCCTGCTTTCGTCGGGTATGAAGCCGGCCCGACCGTCGTGCGCGACCAGGTCGCGCAGGAATACCGCGAGCAGCACCGTGCGCTGCACGCGCACGCCGAGGAATTTCGCGCGGACGGCATCGAGACGACGCCTCTCGTCATTCAGGGACAGATTGCGAAGTGCATTCTAAACGAAGCGGAAAGAGTCGGCGCCGAACTCATCGTCATGGGGACGCACGGACACGGAGCCGTCTTCGATCTCATCGTCGGCGGGGTCAGTCACGCCGTTCTGCGCCAGACGACGATCCCGATCCTCTTCGCCCCATTGCGCAAACCGTGACGCGTTCCGCCCGCGCAAGTCTGCTCTGGACAGGCGACTGTTCCTCGGCAGATTGGCGCCGCTGATAATTATGGACTGCACCTTTCACGACACCGACACGCCTCTCTCGGCGCACCCGCTGTCTCCGCGGTCCACGCGCAGTTATTGGCGTCGCTAACGTCACCGCAGCAGTGACGCATCCGTGACCTCCACGGGAGCGGACTACTCTCTCAGCCAGCGCGGGTCGCCACGCGCTCTACCCATTTTCCGGCGACCACCACATTTTTTTTACATTCATGCACTCATCATCAGCATCATTTGTCCGCGCCCAGGAGCTGGACGAATCCGACTCGTTAGGCCAATATCGCCACCGGTTTTACGTTCCGGCGGGCCAGATCTATCTCGACGGCAATTCGCTCGGCCTTCTCTCCCGCGATGCGGAGCGGACGCTCCTCAACGTGCTGCAGAACTGGAAGACCGGCGGCATCGGCGGCTGGCTCGATGGCGATGCGCCCTGGTTCACGATGGCGGAGGCGCTGGCCGAGCGCGTCGCGAAATTGATCGGCGCGGCCGGGGACGAAGTCGCCATCGCCAACTCCATGACGATCAACCTGCACCAGCTTCTCGCCACCCTTTATCGGCCGCGGGCGAAACGGACCAAGGTGCTGATCGATGCCCATAGTTTCCCGACTGATCGTTATGCGTTGCGCAGCCACCTGCGGCTGCGCGGGCTCGATCCGGACCAACACATTGTCATCGTCCCGGCCGGCGATTCGCGTTTTCTCAATGAAGACAAAATCATCGAGGCACTCAAGAACCCCGAGCTGCAGATGGCGCTCTTCCCGTCGGTTGTCTATACCACTGGGCAACTGCTCGACCTGGAAAGAATCTGTCGCGCCGCGCGCGAGAACGATGTCATCGTCGGCCTCGATCTTTCGCATTCCGTCGGCATCCTGCCGCACGCGCTCGACGACTGGGGGGCGGATTTTGCGGGCTGGGGCCATTACAAATGGCTCAACGCCGGCCCCGGTTCGGTCGCGGGGCTTTATCTCAATCGCCGCCACTTCAACGAAACCGGCGTGGTCGATGCCGGTCTCGCCGGCTGGTGGAGCGTGCACAAGGAAAGCATGTTCGAAATGTCGGACGAGTTTTTTCCCGGGATGGGTGCGTCGGCTTTGCAAATCGGCACGCCCGCCGTCTTAAGCATGGCGCCGATCGATGGCGCGCTGCTTTCGGTCGAAGAAGCGGGAATCGATGGCATCCGCGCAAAATCGATCGCGATGACTGAGTTCATTATTGAAACGGCGGATGCCGAACTGGCCGACCTTGGATTTCGCATCGGGACGCCGCGCGAGGCGGCGCGCCGCGGCGGACATGTTTCACTCCGCCATCCCGAGGCGCAATCCATCTCGATGGCCTTGCGCACGCGCGGCGTGGTGCCCGATTTCCGGAAGCCGGACGTCATCCGTTTCGCGCCCTCGCCGCTTTACAACACCTTTTCCGAACTCTGGGAAGCGATCCAGATCTTGAAGGAAATCACCGCCACCCGTGCGCAGGATGAGTTTGCCGCCACCCGGTCGGTAGTCACGTGATGGAAGAGAGGATTTCTCCAGCGGACGCAAACCGGCGCCGACCGGCCTGGCTCCTCCCTACCCCGACGCGGCGCGACGACGCTGGCGCGGAATCGCCTGTCCGCGCTTTGCTCGTTAGGCTAATGCGCGGGCAGGATCTCTCGCGTGAGGACGCTGCGCTCCTCTTCGGGGCCGCGATGGATGAGCGTGCGACCGACGCGCAGATCGGTGCGGCGCTCGTCGCGCTCGCGGTCAAGGGCGAGACGGTCGAAGAGCTGACCGGGATGGCGGAGGCGATGCGCGCGCGCGCGCTCCGGATCAAGTGCCGGCATGAACGGTTCATCGATACTGCAGGAACCGGATCCAGTTACGCGAAAACCTTCAACGTCTCGACCGCGGCGGCTTTTGTCTGCGCGGGCGCGGGTTTGCCGGTGGCGAAACATGGCAGCCGGGCCGCGACCAGCCTATCGGGCAGTGCGGATGTCCTGACCGAGCTGGGCGTGAACGTGGAGGCGGACGCCGCTGTTTCGGAGCGCTCGCTCAACGAGCTCGGCATTTGTTTTCTTTTCGCGCCGCTTTATCACCAGGCGACCGCGCGGGTGGCCAACATCCGCCGCCAGCTCGGGGTGCACACCACTTTTAACCTGCTCGGTCCCCTAACGAACCCCGCGGGTGCGCCACGCCAGGTCATCGGGGTCTGGCACGAGACGTTGCTCGAACCGCTCGCGCACACTCTCCTCGCGCTCGGCACAGAGCACGCCTGGGTCGTGCATGGCAGTGACGGTCTCGACGAAGTGACGACGAGCGGACCGACCACGATCGCGGAAACGCGCGCCGGAAGTGTTCGTGTTTTTACCCTGAGGCCGTCTGATTTCGGTCTCCCGACTTCCAGCGGACTCGAGCAACTGCGAGGGGGCAATGCACGGACGAACGCGCAGCTAATTCGGTCTGTTCTGGAAAACGAATCCGGCGAGCGGGCCGAGACCGCGCGCGACCTGCTCTGCGCCAATGCCGCCGCAGCGATTTTCGTGGGCGGACTGGAGCGCGATCTCCGGGCGGCCACCGAACGGGCGATGGAAAGCATTCGCAGCGGCGCCGCGCTAAGAAAATTGGAAGCGCTTTGCGCGCAATTAAGCAGCCATGGAAACTAACTTTCTCGGTAAAATCGTCGCGGCCCGTCGTGCTCAGGTAGAGTCCGATCGCGCGGACCGCGATGAGGCGGACCTGCGTGACCGGGCCGCGCTGCTCCGGTCGGGGCAGGCCACCCAACGCCTGCGCGACGCGCTGCGGGGTGGCGACGACATCGCCATCATTGCTGAATTCAAGCGCGCCTCGCCCTCGTTAGGCGAGATTCGGGCCAAAGCCGACCCGGCACAGATGATTGATCTCTACGAGGCGGGAGGCGCGGCGGCGATCTCCGTCCTGACCGAACCGCAGTTTTTCAAAGGCTCGCTCGACGACTTGCGCGTCGCTCGTGCCATCACGCGTCTGCCCATTTTGCGGAAGGATTTCATGGTTGATGAAATCCAGATCGTGGAAGCCGCGGCCGCCGGCGCAGATGCCATTCTGTTGATCGTCGCCGCACTCACCGACGAGGAACTTTCCAGTTTTCGAATTCTCGCCGAAGACCTCGGCCTCGACGCGCTGGTCGAGGTGCACAACGCGGCGGAAATGAAGCGTGCAGGGGAGAGCGGGGCAAGATTGATCGGCGTTAATAATCGCAATCTGCGCACCTTCGAGACTTCGCTTGAAACCTCTGTCGAACTGGCGGCGATCGCTCCGCCGGACGCGACGTTGGTGAGCGAAAGCGGCATCTCGACCCGCGCCGACGTGGAACGAGTCGAGCGCTGCGGTTATCACGGACTACTCATCGGCGAATCGCTCATGCGCGCCGACGACCCGGTCGCGCTGCTCGAGTCCCTGCGTCATGCTTGAGTTCGAGAACGAAGTCGCGGTGAAAATCTGCGGCGTGACCAACCTCCGCGATGCAATCACCTGCGCGGCGGCCGGCGCTGACATGCTCGGCCTCAATTTCTCTCCGCGCAGTTTGCGATGCATCGAGCCCGGGACGGCGCAGGAGATTGTGGACGCGGTCCGCGCGCAAACGCCGCAGACGAAGTTCGTCGGGGTTTTTCTCGACCAGGAGGCGGCCGTGGTGGAAGCGCTGGCGGCGAAACTGGCGCTCGATGCCGTGCAATTGCACGGCCATGAAACAACAGAATACGTGCGGGCCGTCAAAGCGCCGTTGGTGATCAAGGCATTGCGTGTCGCTGCGACTCGGCCCGATGTTGCGGCCTACCAATGCGGCGCGATCTTGCTCGACACTTGGAGCGCGCGAGGTCCCGGGGGCACAGGCGAGACGTTTCCGTGGGCGCTGGCGGCGGCCCTTCGACCGGCGGTCAACCGGCTCATCCTGGCTGGCGGCCTAACGAGCGCGAACGTGGCGGAGGCGATCCGGGAAGTGCGGCCGTTTGCGGTCGATGTCTGCAGCGGAGTGGAGTCCACGCCCGGCAAGAAGGATGAAGGGAAAGTGCGCGCCTTCCTCCAGGCGGTGAAAGAATTGAACGATGAAAAAACTGTGGTCCGAGCCTAACGAACAGGGTTTTTGGGGCGACTACGGCGGTCGCTTCGTGGCCGAGACACTGATCGCGCCGCTCGAAGAATTAACCCGGGAATTTCACGCGGCGAGCCGCGACCGCACTTTCCAGCGCCGGTTGACGGAACTGCAACGCGATTACTCCGGCCGGCCGACACCGTTAGGCTTCGCCGCTCGGTTGACCGAACACGCCGGTGGCGCGCGGCTTTTTTTGAAGCGGGAAGATTTGCTTCACACGGGCGCGCACAAGATCAACAACGCGCTCGGGCAGGGACTTCTGGCGGCGCGGATGGGCAAACGGCGGATCATCGCCGAGACGGGCGCGGGCCAGCACGGGGTCGCGACCGCTACGGTTTGCGCACTGCTCGGGCTCGATTGTGTCGTTTACATGGGGGCGGAGGACGTGCGCCGGCAGGAGCCTAACGTCTTGCGGATGCGTCTGCTCGGGGCGGACGTGCGGGTGGTTGAGAGCGGCTCGCGCACCCTGAAGGACGCGATCAACGAAGCGCTGCGCGATTGGGTGGCAGACGCGCGTGAGACGTATTATCTGCTCGGGAGCGCGCTCGGGCCGCATCCGTATCCGCTGATGGTGAGGGAATTCCAGAAGGTGATCGGCCAGGAAACGCGCCGCCAGTTTCAAGCCCGCGAAAAGAAATTGCCGGACGTCCTGGTCGCCTGCATCGGCGGCGGCTCGAATGCGATCGGGATGTTCCATCCTTTCCTCGGCGACACGCAGGTGCGGCTGATCGGCGTGGAGGCGGCGGGAAAGGGGAAGCGAATCGGCGAACACGCCGCGCGCTTCTTGCGCGGCGGCGGCGGGAAACCGGGCGTGCTGCACGGGACGTTGAGCTACGTCCTGCAGGATGACGCAGGGCAAATCTCCAACACGCATTCCATTTCGGCCGGTCTCGATTATCCGGCGATCGGGCCGGAGCACGCCTTTCTGCGCGACAGCGAACGGGTCGAATATGTCTCAGTCGGCGATGCCGAGGCGCTCAAGGGTTTTGAGATGCTCGCGAAAATGGAGGGGATCATTCCTGCGCTCGAATCTGCGCATGCGGTCGCGTATGCGGTCCGGCTGGCGCGCACGTTGCCAAAGAGCAAAACGATCGTGGTCAATCTCTCCGGGCGCGGCGACAAAGACCTGGCCAGTGTGCAGCCGCTCGTCGGGAAAACGAAGAAACGATGAATTCCCTCAAGGAGAGTTTCGAGCGGAAGGCATCGGAGAAGCGGGCCGGATTCATTCCGTTCATCGTCGCGGGTGATCCGGATCTGGCGACGACGGGCAGGTTGTTGTTGGGGCTGAGTAAACTGGAGCCGGTGGCGATCGAAGTCGGGGTGCCGTTCAGCGACCCGACGGCCGATGGCCCGGTCATCCAGCGCGCGGCCCAACGTTCTCTCGCCAAAGGAACGTCGCTCGCGGGCATCCTCAATTTGCTCAAAAGTTTCGCCCCTAACGAACTCGCTCAGATCGTTCTCTTCAGTTACTACAATCCAATTTTTCAGTTCGGGATGGCGAAGTTCGCGCGGGCCGCGGCGGAGTGTGAAGTGGCCGGCGTGCTGGTAGTCGATCTCCCAGCAGAAGCAGCCGCGCCGTTGCAGGAACAACTGCGCCGCAAAAAAATCGATCTGATTTTTCTCGTGACTCCGACCACGACGAATCTGCGCTTGAAACAAATCGCGCGCCTGGCCAGCGGGTTCATCTACGCGGTCGCGCGCACGGGTGTGACCGGGACGGCACGCGAACTCCGGGATGAATCGGAGAGCCTGGTCGCGCGGATTCACGCCCTAACGAATCTCCCGGTGGCGGTCGGATTTGGAATCACGAACCGGGCCCAGGCACGTCGCGTCTGTCGTTATGCCGACGCCGCGGTGGTTGGTTCGCGGCTCGTGGCCGAGATTGAAGCGGCGAGCGGAAAGGCGACGAATCGCGCGGAGGTGGTGCGCGCCGCGATCGAATGTGCGCGGCAGTTTGTCTGAGAACGGTGGCGCAAGCTTCCAGCTTTCGCATTCATCGGCCTGCAAGCTGGAAACTTGCGCTCCCTTAAAACGGTTTCACCGGCGCCGGCTGCGGCACCTTCGTGCCGCACTTCTGGCAGGTGCGTCGCGCGTCGTCGTTCCAAAAATCGAGCATCGCCTGGCTGAATGCATTGACGATGTCGGCGCAATCAAAGTCGATGTCCTCGACCAGCGCGCCACAGTTATCGCAGTAGAAGATGACGTGCTCGCGCTCACCGGCCGGCCGGCGGCGCTCGACCACGACGCCGATCGTGTCGGGCGGACGGACCGGGGCATGCGGAACGTTAGGCGGAATGAAAAACGTTTCTCCTTCCCGGACGAGGTGATCAACGATCTTCTCGCCCTCGCGGATGCGCACCTTGATGTCGCCCTTGAGCTGGTAAAAGTATTCCTCCGAGTCGACGAGGTGAAAATCGTTCCGCGCGTTCGGGCCCTTGATCACCATGACGAAGAAGTCGCGCCCGTCGTAGAGATATTGGTTGCTGACGGGCGGTTTGAACTTGTCTTTGTGTTCTTCGATCCAGTTCCTCAGGTCAATCGCGGGCTTTACTTCAGTTTCCATAGCTCAGAATTCACCTTCTGCTTCTGTCCCCACAGACTCAACCGAGAAATTCGTCAGATCGCCGGGCGTTCCCGTTTGCCGTCGTACCAGAGCGCGAGCTTTTTGCGGGTCCGCAGCGCGCGGCGCCCGCCTAACAAGATGAAAAATGTCTGCCCGAGCAGAACGCCCGGGCGATGCAGGCGGAGCTTCCGTCCCGAGGTGATGACTGGTTCGCGCAGGATCTTGAATCGTCCGCGTTTCCGCAGCGCGAGGCTGAGATAGACTTCTTCGCCGGCAAAGTATTGCTCGTCGAATCCACCGGCCTCCTCGAAAGCCGTGCGGCGGGCGAAGAGAAATGCGCCCGCGCCAAAGCCCGTTCCGAAATAGACGAGGCAGAATGCGCGCACCAAAACGCGGGTGAAAAGAGGGAGGCGTCCCTCCATGTCGACCCGCGCGCCGCCCCCGGTGCAACCTTGCGCAAGCGCGGCGAGCGCTCCCGTCACGTGTCCGGGTGCGATGTGCGTGTCGGCATCGACGAAGAACAGAATCTCCCCTCGCGCAGCATGCGCACCGGCGTTGCGCGCCGCCGCGATCTGCCGTCGATTGATGGTCACGACGCGGGCGCCGAATTCCCGGGCGATCGCTGCGGTGCGATCGCTGGACGCGTCGTCGACCACGATCAGCTCGCAGGTCTGCTGCGAGGCTTCGGCGGCACTGCGCAAGGCGGTCAGGCAGGCCGGCAACTCGTGTTCCTCGTTATGCGCAGGGACAACGAACGAAAGCTTCGGGATGGCAGGATGGAAAAAGATTTCCAGCGTTCGGAAAGCGAGCGCGTAACCCTGCTGCCACTGGCTGGCGCGCGGGCCCGCAACATTGAGGACCTCGATCTGATTCGTCCGCACGAACTCCTTGAGTTGCAACGCCGCTTTCTCGGGCGGGAGGGAAGCGTCGATGAGCAGGCACGGCTTTTCGTGACTGGAGCAAAAGTCCGCTGTCGCCTTCGTTCCGCCCTGCAGCGAGCCGGCATAAAAAATAACCGTGCCATCCGCTTCGCCGACGTTTCGCGCCGTGCGCCCGAGGTAGCCGCCTTGCTGCAATTCCCGCAGCGGGTAGTGCGCGGGAATGACGCCATTTTCGTCGAGCCGGCCCGCCGGGCACCAGCCGCCGCAATCCACCCCTGACGACATCGCGGCATCGAGTGCGGCCCGATCGACTCCCGTTTGTCCGCCAGAGATAATTTTCATTCAGGAGGCGCGGCGCGCCTTTTCGTCGCGCGCGAGGTAGTCGTCGCGCGGCGGACTGAACGTGTCGATGACGGTCGTGTCATCGAGCGTTTCCACGCCATGCCGCACGTTGCTCGCAAGGTAAAAAGCGTCTCCCGCCGCGAGCTCATGCGGCACGCCGGCCACGATCAGCTTCATCCGGCCTTTGATCACATGCGCGATCTGTTCCTGCGGGTGCATGTGCTCGGGCAACACGCTCCCGGCCGTCAGCTCGGCCCGCATCTGATACATCGAGGCGCCGGTTGCGATCGTGCGTCGCTTGATGCCGGGGGCGATGTCGATCCAAGGATTATCCTGTTCGCTCACGGCGGAGAGCATCGCGAATTTTGGGAGGAGTTGCAAAGGCTCCCTGGTGGAGGGACGACCGCCGTGTCGTCAGTGTTTCTGCAGCGAGGACGGGCACGGCCCCCATCCCTCCAACGGACTTTGATTGCCTTGCCCACGCTTGCCGTCCAATCTCCCGCCATGCCCCGACTCGACGCCGTTATCGATATCACGCGCGCGCTCCAAGCCGATCTCGCGCCCTGGCCGGGGGACACAAGCTTCGACTATCGACTGGTGGGACGGATTGCTGAAGGCTCCTCGGTCAACCTCGGGCGTATTACCACCAGCGTGCATTCCGGGACGCACGCCGACTCTTTCTTCCATTTCGAGGACGCCGGCCTAACGATCGATCGCTTCGCGCCGGAACGCTACGTGGGCCGGGCCGCGGTCGTGGACCTGAGCGCGAAATTTACGGAATCGTTAGGCGAAATCACGATCGCCGACCTGGAACCGAACGCGACGGCGCCGCGCCTCTTGATCAAGACCGGCGTCTGGCCGGACTCGACGAAGTTTCCGGCAGCAATCCCCGTTTTGGCGCCTGGTGTCGCCTCCTGGCTGCAAAGGCGGGGAGTGAAGCTGCTCGGGTTCGATTTGCCCTCGGTCGACGCGATTGATTCCAGGGACCTGAGAAATCATCACGCCCTGGCAGCAGCCGATATCGCGATTCTCGAAGGGCTCGACCTGAGCAAGGTAGAAGCCGGCGTCTACTCGCTGTCCGCGTTGCCGTTGAAAATCATTGGCGGCGACGGCGCGCCGGTCCGCGCCGTTCTTTGGCGAGAAAAGTGAGTGCTGATTGGCTCGAGCGACCGGGGGCGAAGTGGGCGGTGCTTGGCCTGATCGTCCTTTTTTTCGCGATCACCAATCTCCCCTGGACGCTGGACGATTACGACCAGGCGAAACAGGCCTACACCTCATTCGAAATGGTGGGGCAGGGGGGGCATTGGCTCTACCAGCACACGCCTAACGGGAGCGTCGCGACGAAACCACCGCTGGTGGGCTGGGTTTCCGCCACGCTTTTCGCAGTCATCCGCTGGTGGGAAGGCGCGTGGCGCATTCCGTCTTTCGCGGCCGCGATCGCGCTTCTTTGGTTGATGGCGACGGAAGCGACCGCGGCTTACGGCGTCGTCGGAGGCCTGATCGCGGTCAGCGCGCTCGGGCTGAATCTCCTCTCGCCGCGCCTCGCGACCCTGGTGCGAACCGACATGCCGCTCGCGCTCGTGACCTTCCTTATCGGCGCGCAGATCTGGCGGAAAATCCGGCGCGCAGAATCGTGGAGCACGCGTGACCGGACGATCGCATTTCTCCTCCTGGCGAGCGCGATGCTGATCAAGGGGCCGATCATTTATGCGTTAATTTTGCCGGGATTAATCGTCTATCAATTTCTTCAGCGGAAAAACACTGGGCGGAGTGGCTGGTGCGGCTCGTGGCCGTGGATCTTATCGCTCGCCATCTTCCTCGCCTGGGTGGCTGGCGGGATCATGTTGCAGGAGGGTTTCTACGAGAACGTCGTGGTGCGGGAATTCGCCGGGCGCTTTACCGAGACGGTGCACAAGCCGCAGCCGATCTATTTTTATTTTCCACATCTCCTGCACAAGTTCGCTCCCTGGAGCGTGCTGCTCCTCGGCCTGGCGATCTTCTTCTGGCGCCGTCGAGAACGTCTTTCCTTGCAGATGCAGCCCGACACGGTCTGGCTCGTTTGCTGGAGCCTGGGCGGTTTGCTTCTGCTCTCGATCATTCCCTCGAAGCGGGTCGACCGCATTTTTCCGATCGTTCCGCCGCTCTGTCTTTTGTTGAGCGCGCAGGTGGCGCGCGCCTTGGAACACGACCGCTGGAAGGCCAAAGTCCGGCCCTGGCTCGTGGCTTCGCTCGTTTTTGCGGTTCTCTTCACCGGGGGCTATGCCGCTTTCAAACTCGGCACGGCGCGGCAGGAGCGGAGCGACGCGCTAGTGCAATTCTCGCGGCAAGTGCGGGCGGAAGTGACGGAGCGGAACTGGCGTTTCGCGGTCGTCGGAGGACGGGAGGAGGGGATGCTGCTTTACCTGCGGCGCGATCACTTTCTTCCGCCTAACGACGCGGTGGCGCAATGGAAAGCCGGTCAGCTCGATGCCCTGGTGGTGCGGAACCAGCCGGCGCGAGCCTGGCTGGACCTCCTGCCGGGGGCGAAGCTGCGGCTGGTTTCGGCGAAAGCGCAGGACCGGCCGCGTTATTCGTTTTTCGTGCGCGCGCTGTAGACGCTTCGCAGTGCGAAGCGCGGGAGCTGGGTGTTCGGCGGTATCACTCCCGCCCCTGCCAGAGGGGAAGGCGTCTACAGGGCTCGATCACGAGCCGGAGCACGGAGTAGGAAAACCGCGCTCGACATCGTCGGCTCAGCCGATACGCTCCCCGAGTCATTCTTGCCTAACGAACCGATGGAGTTTCCCAAAGCCGAAATCGAAGCCCTTTGGTGCCCCTGGCGGGTCGAGTATTTCGAGCTCGAGAATCGCAATCCCGATTTTCTGACCGCAGCCGCCCAGGCGAGCGACGACGCCGCGCACCTCGTCGTGACGCGCAGAAAGAACGTCTTCCTGATGATGAACCGTTATCCCTACTCAATCGGGCATCTCATGGTCGTCCCCTACCGGAAGACGGCCGAGCTGGATTCGTTAGGCGAGAACGAAGTCCTCGAACTCTGGGCTTTGGCGGTCCACGCCCAGCGGCTGCTCCGGGCGACGATGAAAGCGCAGGGGTTCAATCTCGGCCTCAACCTCGGGACCCCGGCGGGAGCGGGGGTGGCGGACCACCTCCACCTGCACATCGTGCCGCGCTGGTCGGGGGATACAAATTTCATGCCTGTCCTGGGCCGGACCCGGCTGCTCTCCGAAGGTTTACAAACGCTCTACCAGAAGTTGATTGAAGCGCAAAATCACCTAACGACTTAACGAATGGCGATCGATTCCACTAATCCGAACTGGATTGAACCGCCGCCGCCAAAACGCGGCGGCCTCGGCTGCCTGGGCAAAAGCTGTCTATTCCTGGTTGGCTTTGGGGTGTTGACGATTCTCGTCTTTGTCCTGGGGACCTATCTGCTTCTTTCGAGCGGCTCGAAGCCGAAGAAATTGCCGATCGAAGATCTACCGTCGGCCAAGCTGAACGAGGTTCAGCAGCGGGTCGATCAATTCGAGGAGGCCCGGGCCGTGTCATCCTATACTCCGCCTCCGTCGTCAGCCGGAACGCCTGCCCCGGAGGAGACTCCGGCCGCGACCTCATCGGAACGCCAGCTCAGCCTGACGGCAGGCGAGATCAACGCGCTTATTTCGGCCAACCCGAAATCGCGCGGGCACGCCTATGTTTCTCTGAGCGGGAACAGCGCGACGGTGCAACTCAGTATTTCATCCGAGAAGGTGCCGGGTTTTCCCAAGGGTTACTTAAACGGGAGTTTCGTCATCACCACCAACGGCCCCACCCCGATCAAGGAGCTGCAGGTTTCCAAGGTCCAGGCCAACGGAATTCCGATACCGTCGAACGTTCTCTACATGACCTACCGGGGGCAATCGATTCTCGGCATTGCGATGGAAGCTGCCGCGCCTTATCACGTGAGCACGGCGGAAATCCGCGATGGCGCAGTGGTCTTGCATTAGCCGTCAACGTGCGAACGGCGGTCGGTACCACCGATCATCATCGTTAGGGCTTAATGATTTCGCGGACGAAGACGTTCAGTTGGCCGTCGGATTGACGGCGCACTTCAGTGATCTCGAAGGGCCGCGAATCGTCACGGCTCAGGGTGGAACCGGGATCGGGGAGGGGCGCACCGGCCGGGTAATCGACGATGACACGCAGGTTTCGCGCCGGCCCTCCGTGCTGGCCGTTGGTCGGGCGCAGCACGGCGCGATTGGCGTCGGCAAAATTGACCACGAATTGCCCTTGCAAGTAAAGGCGCTCGCCGCGCAGGCCGTTGTTCGCGACTTCGCGGAGGCCAGCGGTGTCGAGCGTCCGGCCAGCCGGTGCTTCCCCGGGGCCAAATGTTTTCCAGGTCGCGCCGGTGGTGGAAGTGAGCGCAACGGCTGGCGAAGAAGCGGTCACGGGCAAGGCGCGCATGACCATCGGGGTTGGCGACGTCGCAGCCTGGGCGAGAACCGGGGATTCGTTAGGCTCAAGATCGGCCGCGGTGACCGGTTCCGCGCGGCGTGCGTTAAGCGGTGTGCCGGCAGCCCGCGCGACCGCGATCTTCCCGTTCGGCGTCCCAGCGGTTCCTTTGCGCCCGGCGCGAAGGGGCAGCGCGGAGGGCCCCTCGTCCAGCGGCACGGCCGGTTCTACCCTAACGAGTGCATCTTCGGGGGGCGGCGCGGTCTTGCTCGGGGGCAAACCGACGATCGGTAGCGCGCTGGTCGCAGGGGCAAGCCGGGAACGATAATTGTCGTAGCGGTTTTCAACCGTTCGCCGGTTCTCGGTTTTAAAGATCGGCCAGCCGGCGGCGAGATTGAGCTCGACCGGCGGCTCGAGGCTGAACGTGCCGGTCCCGCGCGTGACCGCATAACTTCCGTAAAGCAAAGGCACGACCGTAATCTGAATGCGGCCGTCGGGCAGGCGCTCGACGTGGATGACCGCCGAGAGATCGTGGGTCCGCTCCAGGTTGACATCCATCCCCATAACGAGGCGCTCCTGCAGGAGCTTCGCGTCGTGCTCGGTAGCCGTGGTAAACACGTGCTCCATGAGCAGCTCCGGTTGCTCGACCGCGCGGGCCAAGGCGACCGCTCCTGAAGTGAAGACATCATCCGGCGTGAGCTCACGCGCGCCCATGATGTTGAAGCGCCCCACGACGTAAGTCACGAGGCCGTGAACCTGCTCGAAGTTGCGAATAAAATTTCGGGTCAGCTCCGCGTCTTTGCGCGCCAGCTCCGCCGGACCCATCACTTGATAACGTTGGTAAAGTTTTTTAGGACTAAGGAACTCGCCACCCGGCGCGGCGGTCAGGGCGAAACGTTTCGGGGCCTCGATCTTATTCAGTTTTTGCAGGAGGCGATAACTCTCCGGACGTTCCGGCTGGCCGATGACGTAAAGGCTGCCGAGCCAGGCGGCGAGCGCGACGCCGGTAAGGAGAAGAATGACGACCGTCCAGGCAAAAAAATTGGTCCGCTTGCGCTCGAATCCGCGTTGATCGTCGAATCGAAAAAGGTCCGGTTCCATGCCAGGGACGGCGCTTGTCGTCCGCGAAATCGGTTCGTTAGGCAGGGTGGACCGGTTCGAAGGAAGTGCCGCAACCGCAGGTCCGGGCGGCGTTGGGATTGACGATGCGAAAACCGGAGCCGGTCAGTCCGTCCTCGAAGTCGAGGGTGGCGTCGCGCAGGAAATCGGCGCTTTCGGCATCGATCAGAAATTGCATTTCGTCGCGCTCCACGATCGCGTCGCCCTCCTGGCGCCGATCGAGTGACATCTCGTATTGCAGGCCGGAGCATCCGCCTTTTGCCACCTGAAGGCGGAGGCCTTTGCCGGACGGCTCGGGCTGCTCGGCGAGGAGCGAGCGGAGGTGGTTCACGGCGCTGTCGGTGACGTTTATCATGCTCTTAAACGCTATCGTGTGCCGGGAGCAAGTCAACCGGCCGGAGTGTTCATCGTTAGGCGAGAGCGCGCCGGCCACGCTCATATCAGGAGGTTGCAGGCGCAACGGCGGAAACTTCCGATCCGGTTAGCGCGAAAGGCGCGGGAATAAATGCGCTTTCCACGCGCTCTCTTCTCGATAAAACTGCGCCCGTGCGCGCATTACATGTCTAACCCGATCAGACGCTATACGCACTGGCTGCATACCCGCTGGCCGGCCGGAGTCGTTGAGAAATTGCCCGAATCGGGTGAGCTGGGCGTGACCAATGTCCCCGGGGTGCGAATCGTGGGCGATCTTACCGGCATTCCGCTGCTCAAGTTTTCTTCCAAGACCGGCGCGGAAGCCGTGCACGCGATTTTAGCCGAACCGGATTTCAGGAAGGCCGAAGGCGGAAGGATGAAGGATGAAGTGCTCGACCTTGCGATTATCGGTGGGGGCGTGTCCGGCGTCTCGGCCGCGATCGAGGCGCAGAAAGCTGAATTGAACTTCCAGATCTTCGAGGCGACGCAGCCGTTCTCGACCGTCGTGAATTTCCCCAAGGCGAAACCGATCTACACCTACCCGACCGATCTCAAGCTCGAAGGCGGTCTGCTTTTCAGCAAGGACGTAAAGGAGCCGCTCCTCGAGGAAATGGAAGCGCAGCGCAAGGCGGCGGGGATTGAATTTACCGAGGCACGGATCGAGCGGCTTGAGGCGGGCGGCGACGGGATTAAACTCCACCACGGCGATGAAGCAAAGACGGTCACGCGGGCCCGGCGCGTGATCGTGGCGATCGGGCGGAGCGGGAATCATCGCAAGCTCGGATGTCCGGGCGAAGACCTCGACAAGGTTTTTAATCGGCTTTACGACCCGAAGGATTTCAGCGGCAAGGATGTGCTCGTGGTCGGCGGCGGCGACAGCGCGCTTGAATCAGCCATCGCGCTCGCCGGCTCCGGCGCGCGGGTCACGGTCAGCTACCGGAAACCGGAATTTGCCCGACCCAAGCCGGAGAATGTCGAGAAGCTCACGATGCTGGAGCACGATCCGAAAGCCGATGTGCAGGTGGAGCGGCCCTGCTCAGAACGCGTCACGACGGCATTCACGAGCGAGATGATGAAAAACGCGCCGCCCGGGTCGGTGACCCTGGCCATGGCGACGACTGTGACCCGGATCGAACCGGACAAGGTGACGTTGAAGAAAGAAGACGGCACGGAAGTCGTTTTGCCTAACGACAACGTTTTCTCCATGATCGGGCGGGAGGCGCCCCTCGATTTTTTCCGGCGCAGCGGGCTGCACGTGCGCGGGGACTGGCGGCCGGTCACGTGGATCAGTTGCCTCGCTTTTCTCCTGTTCTGCGTCGTGCTTTATCACTGGAAGAGTAATCATCCGCAGGAATTTCCTGTCCAGCGCTGGGCCAGCCAGGCCCATGCGTTTCCTTACAACGTCCCGCCCGTAATCAATGCCACCGGAGGCAAGATCGCGGAATGGGCGAGCCGCGAAACGAATCTGCTTTACACGATCAAGCGCGGGCTCGGGAACCCTTCTTTTTATTACACCCTCGCTTATTGCACCTGCGTCCTGATCTTCGGGATTAAGCGCATCCGACGGCGTCGCACTCCCTATGTGAAATGGCAGACGATCGTCCTTATCTGCGCGCAGTGGATCCCGCTGTTCATCCTTCCGGAAATCATCCTGCCCTGGATGGGGCACAACGGCTTTTTCGAGCCCGGCCATTCTTTGCGCTGGCTGGCCGACCATCTTTTTGAAAGCTACGACGGGTCGTTAGGCCATGAACGCGCTTATTGGCGCGCCTACGGGTTCATCCTCGCTTTCCCACTCAACGTTTATAACGTTTTCACCGAGCATCCGATGTGGCTCTGGCTCGGGATCAGTTTCGTCCAGACCTTCGTCATTATCCCGCTCATCATCTTTCGCTGGGGCAAGGGTGCCTACTGCGGCTGGATCTGCTCCTGCGGCGCCCTGGCCGAGACGATGGGCGATTCCTACCGCACGAAAATGCCGCACGGCCCTTTTTGGAACCGGCTCAACATGGTCGGCCAGGCCGTCCTCCTCTTCGCCTTCGCCATCCTCGGCCTCCGCATTGCGGGCTGGGCCTTGGGCGATGATTCGTGGGCGACGCACTGGTATCACAAACTCTTCGAAGGGATCCCGTTCCTGAGCTACGGCTGGAGCGTCGACATCTTCATGGCCGGCATTCTCGGGGTCGGCCTCTACTTCTGGTTTAGCGGCCGCGTCTGGTGCCGTTTCGCTTGTCCGCTCGCCGCGCTCATGCACATCTACACCCGGTTTTCCCGTTACCGGATTTTCCCCGACAAACACAAATGTATCTCCTGCAACATCTGCACCTCGGTCTGCCACCAGGGGATCGACGTGATGAACTTCGCCAACAAAGGCCTACCTATGGAAGACCCGGAATGCGTCCGCTGTTCTGCCTGTGTGCAGCAATGCCCGACCGGCGTGCTCCAGTTCGGTCGCTACGATGGCGAGGAAAACATCATCCTCGATAAGCTGCCGGCCTCGCCGGTCCTGATGCGGGAAGGAAATTCTGGTCTAGAGCCATAGTTTTAGAAAAGTTTAGATCTCGAGTAGGCCGCCTAACGAGATTGTGCGGCGCGATTGCACGAAGAGGTGAGGCCGAGACGAACGCGGGAAGACCATCTCCAAGTCAGTGTCACCACCAATTCGGGCGCCCGGGTTTTTCATTCCGCAACGCTTTCCCCCCGGCCTTCGGAAATTCGCCGGGCGGATTCGGCTTAGGACCACTATATTCTGCGTGCGGAACCGCGTCGCCCGCAAGATGTGGGGTTTGAACCCTCGGTTTTGCTCCAGATAATTAGTTGTCCGGGGCCCTTTTTCGCCTATGTTTCCTGCCTCGCGGGCGACCCGCGTTTTTATGCTCCAAACCAAAG
>JACCZO010000447.1 GCA_013695925.1 Chthoniobacterales bacterium | reverse complement strand
AGAGCGCGGTCAAAACCACCCCGCAGAGCATGAGAAAATGCGGCACGCGCGAGACCGGCCAGAGTGAAGTGGCGTGCAGGATTTCCTCCTTCGTCCAGGCGCCGGCGAAGAAGAGCGGCACTCCGCTTAGCGCCATCATTCCGATCGCGTAAGTCAGGAACGTCACCGGCATGAGTCCGCGCAAGCCGCCCATTTTCCGGATGTCCTGTTCCTCGTGGCAGCCGTGTATGACCGAGCCGGAGCCGAGAAAGAGGAGCGCCTTAAAGAAACCATGGGCCAGCAGGTGCATGATCCCGGCCGCCACCCCGCCCACGCCTAACGACACCATCATGAGACCGAGCTGGGAGACGGTGGAGTAGGCGAGGATGCGTTTGATGTCGGCCTGGGCGAGCGCGATGAGCGCGGAAATGAGCGCGGTCACGACGCCGATCCAAACGACCACCGTCAACGAAGTCGTGACGCCGTTGACTGCGCCTAATGAGAAGAGCGGATAGACGCGCGCGACCAGGAAAACCCCGGCCGCAACCATGGTGGCGGCATGGATGAGCGCGCTCACCGGGGTCGGGCCTTCCATTGCGTCGGGCAACCAGACGTGGAGCGGGAACTGGCCCGACTTCCCGACTGCGCCGCAGAAAATGAGGAGAGCGATGAAAGTGGCGCTGCCGCCTAACAGAAGTAGTCCGGCACTTTCGAGCGCGCCATTGCCACCATCGTAAAAAAGCAGTGTCCCGCTCTGGCCGTACAGCCAGAGCATTCCGAGAAAGAACCCAATGTCGCCGATCCGCGTCGTGATGAAGGCCTTCTTCGCGGCGGCGGCGGCACTCGGTTTGTGAATCCAAAACCCAATCAACAGATACGACGCGAGCCCGACCAGCTCCCAGCAAACGAAGAGCAGGAGCAGGCTGTTCGCGATCACCACGCCGAGCATCGCGGCGGAGAAAAACGAGAGATAAGCGAAGAAGCGGGCAAAATTCTTGTCCGCCGCCATGTAACCGACGCTGAAGACGAAAATGCAAAGGCTGACGAGCGTGATCATGACGAGCATGACCGCGGCCAGTGGATCGAGGACGAAGCCGAGGCGCAGCGTCTGTTCACCGAAAGTGAACCAGGTGAAGTTGTGGAAAACGCGATAGCCGGGTGTCGCCAGGGTCGACGCAAAAGCCGCCAGCGAAAAAAGGAGCGCTACGACCTGGCCGACGATCGTGAGGCTGGCGGCTGCATTGCGTCGCGTGCCCGCGAGACTCAAAATCACGAGCGACACCGCTAGCGGCAGCACCGGGATCAGCCAGAGATGAGAGACGATCCAGTCGCTCATCCTTTGAGCTGGTCGAATTGATCGACGTTGGTCGTGCGATAATGCCGGTAAACGGCCATGACGAGCGCAAGGCCGACGGCCGCTTCGGCGGCCGCGATCGCGATCGCGAAAATCGTCACCATCACGCCGGTGGGTGGCGCCGGCTGCGGGCCGAACCGCCAGAAAGCAATGAAGTTTATTCCAGCGGCCGCGAGCATCATCTCGATCCCGATGAGGATGAAAATCGCGTGCCGCCGGCTCAGCGCCGCGAGCAGGCCGATGCAAAAAAGCGCCGCCGAAACGATGAGAAAAAGTTGAAGAGCCGGTGTCATGGTCTCGGGTAGGGTGGGCGTCCCGCCCGCCGGCAATGGCGTCCTCGCCATTGCGAACTTTTCGAGAGACGAGGGCTCGGGCGACCGCACAAAAGATCGTTTCGGCAGGATGCCGAAACCGGCGGGCGAGACGCCCACCCTACCCGAAAATCCTGCCTCATCGTTTTTCCTCCATCACGAGAACCAAAGCTCCGATCAGGGCGGCGGTCAGGAGGACACCAATACATTGCAGCGGCCAGACGTAATCGGTCATGAGCGCTTCGCCGATTTGCCGGACAGTCAGCGGCGCGACCGGAACGGCGAGGACGGAGACGCGGGCCGTTTTCAAAATCGCCCAGAGCAGCCCGGCGAAAACCGCCAGCGCGATCAAGACCCCGCTCCAGTTGAAACCACGTTCCCTGTCCACGTCGCGCCGGGTAAGGAGGATGGTAAAGACGATCAGGACCGCGACCGCGCCGACGTAAACGAAGACCTGGACGAGGCCGACGAATTCCGCGCCTAACAAAAAGTAAAACGCGGCCACCCCGACAAAAGCGAGCGCGAAACTGAGCGCGGCGTGAATCAATTTCGGCAGCGTGGCGGCCGCGAGAGCCGCGGCCAGAGTCACAATCGCGATGAGAAAAAAAGCGGCGCTGCTCATTCGGCGAAACGGTAAACGCGCGGGGCAAATTTCTTTCCCGTCTCGAGGAAACGGGAAAGCGCGAAGTAAACCAGCAGGAGCAGGCCTAACGACCAGAGATAACCGGCGAAGCGGCGTCCCTGGTAATGCCAGATGGCGGCCGCGACGACGCAGGTGAAGGCCATCGGGAGCATGAATTTCCAGGCAAAATTCATTACCTGGTCGACCCGGGTACGCGGGAGGGTGCCGCGAATCCAGATGAAGACAAAAAGCAGGACCCCGAGCTTGAGAAAGAACCAGAGATACGACGGCACGATCTCGAGCACGCGAATCGGCGCATGCCAGCCGCCGAGGAAAAGCGTCACCGCCAGCCCGCTGACCGCGAACATCCCAAAATATTCCGCGAGGAAAAAGGTGGCGTACTTGAAGCCGGAATACTCCGTCATGTGCCCGGCCACGATCTCCGATTCCCCTTCCGGGACATCGAAAGGCGTGCGGTTCGATTCCACTAAACCGGAAATAAAAAACAGGATAAACGCCGCCGCGCCCCACGGCGTAAAAACAAACCAGTGCGGCAGCACGCCTAACGAGTAGCCGCCCTGCGCGGCCACAATCGCATCCGGCCGGAGCGACCCGACCACCATCACCACCGGCAGCACCGTGATGATGAGCGGCAGCTCATAGCTCACCATCTGCGCGATCGCGCGCATCGCCCCGAGCATGGAGAACTTGTTGTTGCTCCCCCAGCCCGCCATGAAAACCGCCACCTCGGTAGTCGAGCCGACGGCGAAGAAAAAGAGAATCCCGCCGTCGATCGCGAAGGGCGTCATGTTGCGCCCGTAGGGGATGATGCCGAGGGCGAGAATGGCAGTCGCCGCGATCAGGATCGGCGCGAGAAAATGCATCACCTTGTCCGCCCGCAGCGGCACGATGTCTTCCTTGATCAGCATTTTGATTCCATCGGCTGCCGGCTGGAGGAGACCGAATGGCCCGACGCGATTGGGGCCGAGACGGTTCTGGATGCGGGCGAGGATTTTTCGCTCGAAGAGCGACATCAGCGCGAAAAGCGAGAGGAAAACCGCGAGCAAGGCGCTGATGCTAAGCAGGCTGGAAACGATCTGGCCAACCCAGTCGGGCGTCCCCGCAAAGAGAGAAAGGATCTGTTGCTTCGCGTTGACGAAGATCTGGTCGAGAAAGCCGCGCACGTTCGTTGAAGGAAAGCGAGGTCTGCTTTCTTAAGCAAGACAGGAATGGAGTTCGTGCTCCCGCATCCGCAGAAAATGCCGTATCCTCGCCGCTGGCTGGACAAATTTGTTCTTCCGTTTTGTTCCGCGTGGGACATACCGTATGCGCAATCGATGAATTATCCCTGGCTTAAGGGCGGGTCATCCAGTGGCAGGTCGCGCCGCCCAAGAACGCGCCCCCCGGTGCATTTTCCAACTACTCGTTAGGCAGCCGGCCCCGCGGCAGGCAGAGAAAATCATTTATGACAGATTACGTTGCAGAATTGATGGCCAGGGTGAAGGCCAAGAACCCGGCGGAACCGGAGTTTCATCAGGCGGTCCAGGAAGTGGCCGAATCGCTCACCGTCATCCTCGAGCGACACCCGGAATACGTGAAGGCCAAGATTCTCGAACGCATGATCGAGCCCGAGCGCGTGGTCATGTTTCGCGTCCCATGGCTGGACGACGCCGGCGAGGTGCGGATCAATCGCGGGTTCCGCATCAACATGAACAGCGCGATCGGACCCTACAAAGGCGGATTGCGTTTTCATCCTTCGGTCAACCTCGGGATCCTGAAATTTCTCGCCTTCGAGCAGGTCTTCAAAAATGCCCTAACGACCCTGCCGATGGGCGGCGGCAAGGGCG
>JACCZO010000417.1 GCA_013695925.1 Chthoniobacterales bacterium | reverse complement strand
CGCGGGCAACGCCGAGTCGGTCCATATTGTATTCAACAACAACGCGCTCGATTTTGCGCCGCATGCCGCTCTCCGGCTGCGCGCCGCACTCGGTCAGATCGTGCGGGAACCGGCGCGCGAGCCAGATCTTTTTCGTTAGGCAGGAAAATCGGATGACGGAAAACGCTCCCGAAAAAGCAGGCCCCTGGCAGCGTTTTCGCAACTGGCTGGGCCATCTTTCCCACCGGGCGGGGCGGGCGGATTGAATTTTTCGCTGCGGCGGCCCGGGAGTTGCATCATGGAAACGAAGTTGCGGGCTGTCGTCCTAACGACGGCGGCCTTCGACGGCAAGTTGGGCACGATCCGGGCCACGGCCTGGACAAGGCGACGCCGTTCCACCTGCGCAATGCCGCCGAGCGCTTTCTGCTCGTCCTGAGCGCCGACCCGCACCGCGACGGTGCGCACTCCTCGGTCGCGCTCCGCTAAGCTGCGCGATTCGTTAGGCAGAGGCGAATGGATTGCGGTTGCCAAGCAAGGGCGGCCAGTTAACGTGCAGCGGTTTGGTCCGCTGACGTGATGAATCTCCTGCGCAAAATCCTCTTCCTCCTGGTCGTTTCGGCCCTTTTCCTGCGCGCGGCGACGCCGGCCAGGGCGGCGGAGGCAAGTATCACGATCGACTCCAAGACCGGCTTCATTCTCGAGAAAGTGGAGGCCGACAAGAAGCGCCAGGTGGGTAGTCTAACCAAGATTGCGACCGCCATGGTGGTGCTCGATTGGTCCACCAAACAAGGCGGCGACCTGGCCCAGGTTGCGGTCATTTCGCCGGCCGCTCTGGCCGAGACGAGTGAGAACAACGTTGGCTTTCAGGCGGGCGACACGATCACCCTGCGCGACCTGCTTTACGCCGCGCTTGTCCAGTCCGATAACATCGCCGCCTACACGCTGGCGGACCATGTCGGCCGCGCCCTTCAGGCGCAATTGCCGCCGAGCGGGGAAGCCGCGCGCGGAACACCGCTTGATGATTTTGTTCGGCAGATGAACGCCCTGGCCAAACATCTCGGGATGGAGCGGACCCGTTTTCTCAACCCGAGCGGGATCGATGCGAAGGAAAAGCCCTATTCGACCGCCGCCGACATTGCTCGCCTAACGAGATACGCGATGAACAACGCCGGGTTCCGATTTTATGTTTCGCAAAAAGAGCGCGAAATCGAATTCGGCCGCGGCGCCGGGCGCTTGCGCTATCTGCTGCGCAACACCAACGAGCTGCTCGGCCGCGACGAAATCGATGGAGTGAAAACCGGCCGCACCCAGCGGGCGGGCGACTGCGTGGTCCTGACTGCGGCGCGTCCTTCGGAAGTGGTTCAACAAGGCGCCACCACACTGATCACGCCGCGCCGTTTGATCGTGGTGGTTCTCGGCAGTCCCGATCGCTTTGGGGAAGGCGCGGCGCTGCTCGCCCGCGGCTGGTCGCTCTACGATCGTTGGGCGGCGGCCGGCCGGCGGCTCGACCCGAAGGACAAGCTGGGCGGGCCTAACGAATAATGAAACCGCGGATCGGCGTCCTGACGAGCGGCGGCGATTGTCCCGGTTTCCGCAGAGCGAAGCGTCTACAGCGTCGCGACCCGCTCCACCGTCAGCTCGTCGAGTCGTCTGACGACCAGGTCAGCGGCCAGCAATTCCTCCCGCGGGTGCGTGGTGGCGACGGCCACAACTTTCATCCCGGCGGCGTGGGCCGCCTCGATCCCAACATGGGCGTCTTCGAAGACGACGGAGCGCGCGGGGACGATGCCGAGACGGTCCGCCGCTTTTAGGAAAACTTCCGGATCCGGTTTACCGTGCACGACGTCCTGGGCCGAAATGATCTCACGGAATGCTTCCTCCAAACCGATCCGACGCAGGACAGCGTCGATGTTCTGTCGGGCAGTCGAAGAAGCGACCGCGCAGGGCACCGCGGCTTCGTTCAGCCGATGGAGCCATTCCACCACGCCCGGGAGCGGGGCGATCTGGCCATCGGCGACAAGCTCTCGATAAAGGGCCTCTTTTCGATTCGCGAGGCGCGCAATCTCGGACCGCTCTTTGGCCCAGCCGTGGATCTCCTCGATGATTCGGTCGCTCTTCATCCCGAAACCGCGAATGAAACTATCGGGTGTGAGCGTCCGCCCGAGTTCATCCGCGAGCAGTTGCCAACTGCGGGCATGCAACCTCCCGGAATCAATAACGACTCCGTCCCAGTCGAAAATGGCACCGAATGGCGCCAGCGCGGACGCGCTCAATCGAGACGTTGCAGCGCAGGCAGACCGTAATTCTTTTGCAGCGCGTCGCTTTCGGCCGCGACCTCCGTGGCATCGAGTTCGAGCTGCTTCGGGTCGTCCACCGTCTGGATGACATGAAAACCATTGAGCGGTGTCTTCACCGCCTCGGCCAGGTCGGCTAACGAGCGTATCTCTTTGTCGTTCACTTTTTTCACGACGAGGTAACTGAAGTCGTCGTAACCGATCGTGCTGTTGGCGGGCAGGACCTGGCTGAGGATGACGACGCGCTGATTTCCTTCCGGGAAAAGTTCGGACTGATATTTATCGAGATAGACGAAATCCTGCGGCGCATCCTTCTCCCAGTTGTTGCCCCACTCTTTGAGATACTGGCGGGTGAGTTCCTGGAAAATAAGTCCACCCAGCACGTAGTAGGAGGGCGGGTCATCGATGTTGTAGGGCGGAATGACGTAATCTTCTTCCCCGCGATGCTCGAGCTTTACATTCAGAGTCAAAGGTTTCCCGGCGCGCAGAACGTGGAGCGCGATCGTGTCGCCGACATACGCTTTGGCGGTGAGGAGATTGCTGAAGCCGAGCTTGCCGTAGAGGGAATCGACATAGTTGCCATTTTGATCGATGTTGTGATCCTCGACCGCGGTCACGATGTCGCCCGGGAGCAGCCCGGCCTTGGCCGCGGGCAGACCGGGCTCCACACTGGTGATGTAAACGCCTCCCGTCTTGCTTTCCTCCCCGGCATAGGCGCGCAGTTGCGGATCACGGGTCGGAAAAAAGGCGATGCCTAACGAGGGAAAGCCCTGATACTTGGCGCCGGTCGCGTCTTTCAAGAAATGGGCGATGATCGGCGCCGGAATCGCATCGAGCACCTGAGAACGCGGATCGTAGCGCAGAAGAAGCGCGGCCAGCTTGTTATTCTTGACCAGCGGCACGGTGTAACTGTTGTCCCGGTATTGCATCGGGATGCTCAGTCGATAAGTCAGGAAATCGGCCACATCGGCCGGGTAACGCGTGATCCCGATCGTGGTCACGATTCCTTCCGTCACCACGAGCGCCCCTGTCGATTCGAGCTGCCAGGCGGCAAGCCGATCGCCGACCACGGTGTCGAGCGCCAGCTCGAGCGGCTGCAGACCTTTGAGGAAATTCTTATCGGTTGGTTCGATCAGGGCGAGGTTCGCTTCGTAGTCCACCACGACGACGCTGGCCGCGGTTTTTTCGCCCGATTCCGCGCGCTCCAGTTCGACATAATTCTGGTTCGCCACCAGGTCGGCCGTGACGAGGACGCGATCATGCGGCAGGACGGCGCCGAGCGCGCGCTTGGAAAAAGGCGCCTTCTTTTGCCACGGTCGAAAGTAATCGTAGGGCTGGCCGGTGACGTTCACCCGGACTAACGACACTTCCTTAGCCTGGACCGCACCCTGCGCGCTGGCCGGCAACTTCTTCACCGAGACCGGCGCCTTCTTCGCCTCGGCCAACGGGACGAAAGCGAGGAGCGCGACGAGAAAAAAAACGGGCGTGCGCATGATCAGATATTGTCTTTCGCGGCGACGGCAGGCTTGGCCGGCGGCTGTTCGTCAAGATTTTGTTCCTGCAGGACGTTGTAGCGGGTCTTGATTCGTTCCCGGGCTGATTCCACTTCTTTCGGATTGAGCACGAGCGGGGGACCGTCGCCGACCATTTTCACGACAAAGCGATCGACCGGTTGCTCAAAAGCGCGCGCCAGATCCTGCAACGTCCCGATTTTCTTACCGTTGATCTCGTCCACAATGCTGGAGCGGTAGGGCAGGAGGTAGGTGTTGATCGGGTCGGGCAGAATGTTGGTGAGGATGACGACCTCGGGATGCTGCAGGTAAAGCTGGTCGGTCACGAAGAAGTCGAAGTAATGCCGGACGCGCAGATCGTTGATCCGATAGGCCTGCAGAAGATCGAGCGACATCGGCTGAAAAAGCAGCCCGCCGTAAACCACGTAGCGCGGGCGCACGTCGTAGCTGTGCGCCTGCATGAAGTAGGGCCAGACCGTGCCTAACGTAATGTCGACACTCATCGGCTGCCGGTTGCGCAGGAGATCGAGTTTCACCGTGTCGCCCTTGAATTTGCGCTCCACCACTTCGGGCATCTGCACCCGCTCGCCTTCGAATTCGACAAAGGCATCGCTCGCGATCGGGTGACCATCGACCGCCAGAAGCACATCGCCTTTTTGCAGAATTTTCCCGCACGGCCCGGCTTCTATCACCGTGCCGACGAGCACGCCGCGATCGTCATCATTCAGGCCGAGAAAATGACGCTGCGCCGGGTTTTGCAGTTTCGTGTAAGTGATCCCGAGATCGACGTAGCGATCGTAATGTCCGTCCTCGATGTCCTTGAGGAATCGGCGAATGACCGGCGTCGGGATCATGTAGGCGACGCCTTGCGCGATATCGCCGCTGTAGCCCTGGAACGCGACCCCGACCACCTTCGCGCTTTGCATGACCGGACCGCCGCTGTTGCCTGGGTTGATTTGCGCGCTGATCTGGATCGCGAGATGCGAATCGATCGCGGAATGCGTGTAGAGACTGAAGTCGATCCGCGAGACGATGCCGGTCGTGACCGACATGCGTTCGCCACCGATCGGGTAGCCATAAGCGGAGACGGTCGATTCCAGCGCGGGGATGCCGCCGAAGCCGAGCGGCTTCATGTTTTTCCAGAAAGTGGGCGACGCCACCTGGAGCAGCGCCAGGTCGCAGTCGTGGGCGACGAATTCCACCGTGGCCGGATATTTATTCGGATCGCCTTCGCGCTCGACGGTAAGGTAGCGGCTGTTGCTGACGACGTGGGCGTTGGTCAGGATGCGCTGGCCATCGATGACAAACCCGGCGCCGACCCCGCGCCCGATCGAGCCGGAATTCCACGGCGCACGATAATCGGGCTCCACTTCGGTGGACGTAATCCGGACGAGGCTCGCCTGGATTTGGCCGTTCGGCTGGGCTTGCGTCCCGGCGGCGATGAAAAGTGCGAGGGCGCAGGTGAGGAAACGGAGATGATGCATCAGGAAAAGAGCGGGAAGATCAATCGGAAGGTCGCGTCTGTAAAACGGCAATCGAAGCGTTAGATGGCGGAAGGCGGAAAACGTTCACCCGTGAAAACAGGAAAGCAGCCCGGAGAGAAGGAGAATCCAAACGGGGTCGCATTCGCGGTCGATGGAAATCGAGTGGGTGCGGGAAATCTTCCGCGCCTGTCGCAAGCAGAAGGTGCCATTTTTCTTCAAGCAATGGGGTGTCGTGCGCAAAGATCTGACCGGTCGTTTGCTCGGCGGCGCACTTACGACGAGAGCCGAAAGCGGCATCACGAAGCGCTTGAATTGCGACCTTCGCCGGCCGATGCTGCGACACTGGAGATGACATACGGCATTCTGTTTGAAAAACCAGGTACGTCCGAGCTGCCGCCAGGCTATTATTATGCACATGTGCCTTCTCTGGGTTTGACCACGCACGGAGAGGGAATCGAAGGGGCGCGCGCCGCCGCGGAGGATCTGTTGAAGTTGTGGCTGAGCGAAAAGCGCTCTGCGGGTGAAGCGATTGATTAGTCAGCCGAGACGTTTTGTCGACGATCGAGATTTCCGAGAGTGCCTTACAAAGCGGGTGAGGTGTTGGCGCGGTTGCAGCGCGCCGGCTTTGCTCTAAAGCGACAATCGGGATCGCACGCGGTCTTGCGTCACCCCGATGGTCGCCAAACTTACGTTGCCATGCACACCGGAGATGTGCCGACAGGGACATTCCGGAGCATCTTGAAGCAGGCGCGTCTGACGGAAGAAGAATTTCGTAATCTCTAATCAGCGCCCGGCTGGAAGGCTTCCGGCGGCGGCGGCTCGCTTCAGCCGTCCTCTTATTCGTCAGGGCTAATCTCAGAGCAGTTTGCGCCTCGCTTTAGGGGGCAGAGCGCTCCTTGCACCTCGCGGAGCCGTTCTTAGACTGGCCAATGGGCCGGGGCCTGCGCCGCGGCGGCGGGGAAGAGCGCGAGCGCGCACATGAGAAAATGAAGGTGATGCATCAGGAAAAGAGCGGGAAGATCAATCGGAAGGGGCCGCCTGTAAAACGGCGATCGAAGCGTTAGATGGCCGAACGCGGAAAACGTGAGAGCGCGCGCCGCCTTACTCGAGGCCGGGCTCTTTTACGCTCAGCCGCAATTGCAGGTAACCGAAATCGAGCACCCGCGCGGCGGGATCGGCCATAAAGTGCGGACGAATCTGCTGCAACCGTCCGCGACCGATCTGGGTAATACCGGCTTTGCGCAGGACGGCGAGATGTTTCGCGATCCCCGATTCGCTGCGCCCGATGGCCTCGGCGATTTCCTTGACCATGAGCGGCTCGCCAGCGGCCAATTCGCGGAGAATCTGCCAGCGCGTTTCGTCACCGATCGCCCGCAGGAGGGGCCCGCGCGACAGGATCGGGACAGGAATGTTGTTGGTACCCGGGACGGGAGGCGGTTCATTCATGGCACGAGGGTAAAACAGGCCAATGAGAGCTGACCAGCAGGAAAACATTGGCCGATTGCAGGAAAACGATCGCCAGTTGCAGGAACCGAAACGCCACTGGCGAGAAGCTTGCGGCGGCTCGACCGGACACCCGGACGCCCGAGTTAAACCCCGGCGCGGTCGAGAATTTGCGCGCAGACCTTTTCCGCTTCGAAAATCTCGCAGGCGACCGCTCGCGCGGCGCGGCTGTGCTTTTTGTAGTCGGCGTTGATCTCGCGCACGGCCTCGGCGATATCGCCCAGATTCCGAAAGGCAAACAGACCGCCGTCGTTTCCATAATGATCGGTGAACCCCGTTTCCTGGGTGATGACGGGCCGGCCGGCGGCGAGATAACAGGCGCTGCGGTCGCTGAACCAGCCGGTGCGCAGCCGCACATATTGATCCTTCGCGACCGTGAACTCGCCTTTGGAGCGCCGGATGTAATCGCGATACTGCCAGTAATCGACGCTCATTTCGTGCGGACGCCGGAAGCGCCAGCCGTTCTGGAGAAATTTGCGGCGCGTCTTTTCGTCCTTGATGTCGGTCGCGAGCTCAAACGGTTCGCCGGCTTTCTTCGGCGCGGCAACGAAGCGCAGAAACTCGCGCGATTTGCTCCAGAGATATTTTTCGCCGCGCCACTCGATGTCTTTCAGGCCGCTGGTGGACCAGTTTGCGATGGAGGTGAGGACGGCGGTCGCGGCCGGGGCGCGGCTTGTTTTCCAAAGATCGGTCACGACCGGCTGGCGGGTGGGGAGCCATTGCAATTTGCGTAGCGGGACGGGGAAGCGGCTGGTGCCGACATTCTCGCCAAAGGTGAAGAGGGCGCGATGCTGGCCGAGATATTCGATCGTAGAGCGGATCTTTTTGTCGACCTTGATCTGCTCCACCCCGGGGTCGCTCTCGATGTAGAGGATGGCGTCGCTGCGGCGGAGGTCGTCGTTGAATTCCTGGGTACCGCAGATGTTGAGAATGGCGTCGGCCTCGAGGTAGAGCTGCTGGATTTTCGTTAGGCGAAGACCGGCGGTGGGATTGCCGGGAAGGTAGCGGGCGCAAAAGGCCCAGCGATTTGCGAAGCCGAATTCGTTCGCCAACTGGGCCAGGATGGTGGCGGCGTAGGTGAAGTCGTTGTTGGTGTCGAAGGTCTGGGGATTGTAGGGGATGCGAGCCGAATCTTCGATGTAGTAAACGTCGTGCCCAAGGCGCTGGAGCCCGACGATGTAATGGATGTGCTGCCAGATGACGCCCGCGATCGGCATCCCGCCCATGAAACCCATGACGACGATGCGCTTGCGTTTCATGAAAGAGTTTTAACCACGGATTTCACGGATGGGGGAAGTTGGACTAACGAGATCTCTTCATCCGTGCCCATCCGTGTAATCCGTGGTTAAAGATTCTTGACAACGACCGCGGGATTGCCGGCCACGACGGTGTTGGGCGCGACGCTTTTGGCGACGACCGACCCGGCGGCTACGACCGAGTTCTCACCGATCGTCACGCCTTTGAGAATGACAGCGTTCATTCCAATCCAGACATTGTCGGCGATGCGGACCGGCGCGGTGCGGATCGGGGGACGTGGCGGGCGATCTTTGTAATAAGGCGCGAGAGCAAGCGCGTCCTGATGACGCTGCGCCGGATCGATCGGGTGGAAATCGGAGTCGGCGATTCCGACATTCCAGGAGATGAGGCAGTAACTGCCGATTTCGATGAGCTCTTCGGCCATGATGAGGGCGCCGTTCATGAGGGTGAAGTCGCCCACGGTGCAGCGGCCTTTTTTTCCGATCGCGAACGAGCACCCGGCGTAACAGGAGACGTAATCACCGAGCTTGACCGCGTCCACGTGCTGGCTGCGCATGAAGCGAAAAATCTGCGCGGTCTCGCAATAAAAGCCTTCGCCGAACTGAACGTTAGGCGGAATGGGATCGGCCCACCAATCGGATTCGACCCGGCGTTCGCTGTTGACGTTGCTCATTGGGTTGGATAATTGCCGGCGGCGTAGAGTTTCGCATAAGCGCCGCCCTGTGCCACGAGTTCAGTGCCGCGGCCGCTCTCCACAATCTTGCCGTGCTCGAGGACGACGATCTGGTCGACGTTGTGGATGGTGGCGAGGCGATGAGTGACGATGAGAGTGGTGCGACCATGCATCAGTTCCTTGATCGTCTCCATGATCGCCGCCTCGGTTGTGGGATCGAGCGCGGAGGTCGGCTCGTCGAGGAGGAGAATGGGCGCGTCCTTCAAAAAGGCGCGCGCAACGCCGATGCGTTGGCGCTGACCAACGCTGAGATGCCCGCCGCGTTCGCCGACCGGGCTGTCGTATCCGTTAGGCAAACGCGAAATGAAATCGTCCGCCTGCGCGCGGCGCGCGGCTTGACGGATCTCCTCGTCCGTCGCTCCCGGGCGGCCATAGGCAATGTTCTCGCGGATGGTGGTGGAAAAAAGGAGCGTGTCCTGGAGGACGATCGCGATCTGCGCGCGGAGCGATTTCTTGGTGATCTGCCTAACGTCACGGCCATCGAGTGAGACGACCCCCGCGCTCGGATCGTAGAAACGCGGGACAAGACTGAGCAGCGTGCTCTTACCCGCGCCGGTCCCACCCACCAAGGCGACGATTTGGTTAGGCGAAATCCGCAGGTTGATTCCGTCGAGCACCGGAAGTTTTTCGTCGTAGCCGAAACTTACCTCGTCGAAGGCGATCGCGGCCTGCGTTTCCGTGATCTCGGCTGCGCCGGGTGAATCGCGCACATCGTCTTCCCGGTCGAGCACCTCGAAGCAGCGCTTCGCGCCGGCGGTCGCGCCTTCCATCGCCCACGCGGTGTAGGTCAGCGCCTCGAGCGGTTGATAAAGCATGAGCAGATACGCGCTGAAGACGAGGAGCGAGCCGAGGGTGAGCGTGCCGGCGAGAACGTGGAGCGTGCCGAGGTAATACATCCCGGCGGTTCCGATCACCATCAGCGTGCTGATGACGAGCGCGCTTTTCACATTCGTCAGGGTGAGCTTCAGGTTAGCCTGCAAACTCTGTTGCGCGCGTTGATGAAATTGCGAAACCTCGAAGTCCTCGCGCCCAAATGCGTGCACCATGCGGACCGCGCTCAAACCTTCCTGCGCCTGCGCCAGGACCGCGCTTTCCTGTTCCTGAATGGAAGTCGACTCCGTCCGGATCCGGTGGGCGAAGAAATAGATCGCACCCACGATCAGGGGGACGATGCCTAACGACAGCAGGGTGAGCTGCCAATCGAGCCGCAGCATGATGAAGAAGGTGCCGACGAGGGTGAAGACCGAGGCAAAGATATTGGTGAACCCTTTGTTGTAGATCGTCTGGATGGCCTGCGAATCGTAAGCGACGCGAAAGCTGGAATCGGCCGAGCGACGCGCGTCGTGATACTTGAGCGAGAGCGATTGCAGGTAAGCGTAAAGATCAGTGCGCAGTCTGAGCAGCGCCTGCAGGCCGACCTTCACGAAGATGTAATTCGTGACGAGATTGATGACGCCCCAGACGGCCTGGAGCGCGACGAGCGCGAGGCAGAGCAGGGGAATGTAGGCGCGCCAATTCGCGTGCGTCTCGCGGAAGGCCGAGTCCACCGGCAGGATTTGATCGACGATGAATTTAAATGGCCAGGGCTTGAGCAGATTGACGCCGATCCCAACCAGCGAGAGCGCGAGCCCGAGAATCGTCGGCGGCAGAAAAGGCCGATAGTAACGAAGCACGCGCCGGTAGATCATGGGAATTTAGGATTGCAGATTCTCGATTGCAGATTGAACTAGCGGCGCGGCCCTGAGGCTAAATCTGAAATTTGAAATCTGAAATCTGAAATTCTCCCATGCATCATTTACTCGAAGTTTGGTTTGGCTGGGTTCTAAACGGCGGCTACCTCGGCATCATCGCGCTCATGGCGATGG
>JACCZO010000410.1 GCA_013695925.1 Chthoniobacterales bacterium | reverse complement strand
CCGACGGCGACGCCTGGCGGATCAACGGGATGAAACATTTCATCACCAGCGGCCGGGTAGCGGACCTGCTCATCGTGATCGCCACCACCGGGCGCACCGACAAAGGCAAGAACGAGATCAGCGCTTTCATTATGATGAAGGATCAGGTCACGCCGGTGCGGAAGATTCACACCTACGGAATGCGCGCGAGCGAGACCTCCGAGCTTCGCTTTAGTGATGCGAAGGCGGAAATCCTGGGGGAACGCGGGCGTGGCCGTGAGCAGGCGCTCACGGTGCTCGATCGCGGCCGCATCAGCATTGCAGCTCTCGCCGTGGGCATTGCGGAAGCGGCTTTCGATCGCGCAAATTCTTACGCCAACGAGCGCAAACAGTTTGGTCATCCGATCGGAAACTTTCAGGCCATCCAATGGATGCTGGTCGATTCCGCCATGGAATTGGAAGCGTCTGAAGTCATGACTCTGCACGCGGCCCATCTCCAGGACCAGGGACAAAACACGACTAAGGAATCCGCCATGGCGAAGTTGTTCGCGTCGGAATCAGCCGTGAAAATTTGCGACCGCTCGATGCAGATCCACGGCGGCTACGGCTACAGCCGCGATCTGCCGATCGAGCGCTACCTGCGGGACGCCAAACTCTGCACGATCGGCGAAGGCACGAGCGAAGTGCAGCGCCTCGTCATCGCGCGCCACGTCCTCAAGGAAGCCAAGCCGCTTATCCTCGCGCATCGCGAACCGCGCCAACCGAACACCTAGATCCCGAGACTGGGCATCCCAAGATCAGGCGGTGACAACACCCATCGGGAGCGCCCCGACTTCGAGCGGAACTCCTTCGATCCGAGGACCCTCGGGCACGGGTCCATCCGTGCTCTGCTCGTCGGCGATTACCGCGACGGGTAAGCCAGTTGCTCCGTCGACGCAACGTTTCGCTGGATTGATGTGCAGATACTCCAGCTTCCCTCTCCTCGCTCCAACCACCTATTCTTCCCCTCGTTCCCAAGTTGTAATTGGGAACGCACCTGCCTCTTCCCCTCGTTCCCAAGTGGCTTTTGTGAAGTTGCACTTCACCCCTTACCGCCACCGATCCTGCGTCGCCGTTTAGAACCCGGTGGGCATCGCCTTCATTACCGGCTCGATCTCGGCGCCTGGTTGTTCGAAGCGATGGAGCACAAGGTGAAGAAGGACCTTCCGAGGTGCGCTCTTCTTCTCGCGGATGTTGCCGGCGAGAAAAAGCCCAAGCCCGCGCTCAACTTGTTAGTCCGCCAGGGCGTCCGTTCGTGCTTGGAGTATGCGAAAAACTTCGACCTGAAGCGCGCCCGGTCGCTCTCCAACCGAGAGCTGGCTCCGCACCTCGAGTTCGTCGATTGGGAGGACACGGATACGCGAAGGTGCGATTGTCAGCCGATGCGATGCGCACCGAGTTCGTCTGCATCCCGCGCCCTATTCCGCGGAGCGACAAACCGGACGGCGGCCCGATCAACTACCGCGTCACGCATCACGCGAAATCGTGCAAGAAAGGCGAGAGACCGGTTCTGGTTCAGCACGTCCTCGAGCGAAACGCGGACCTATGCATCTAATGTGGGCGATGGATTTAGGTGGCAGGATTGTTGAGTCTTGACCGCTTAAAGCGGTCGAGTCAATAAAGGGCAATGCGGCAGACGCTCTTGCACGGCTTGTTCCCTCAGGTGCGCGCGGAAATCCTTCGCCTGCTCTTCACCAACCCGCGGACGGAATTGTATGTTCGCGAACTCGCTCGCCTGAGCGGCCTATCGCTCCAGACCGTACAGGATGAGCTGGCTAAACTCGAAGCGGCCCGTCTCATCGTCAGCCAGAGCAATGGCTATCACCGCTTCTATCGCGCCGATTCTAAACACCCGCTCTACGCCACCCTGCGAAAGCTGGTCGTCCGCGCTTCCTCGCGAGCGAAGCCCCAGCCAAAGGCGAGAGGCCAACGCCGAGCACGCGCGCGCCGAAGCAAAGATCAATGATCGCACTGCGGTCGCGACATCTAAACCGATCCCTCTCTCTGGACAATAATCCGTCGATGAAGCTGCCGAGTGACACTTGACCGCTTTACGCGGTCAACATTCAAACCGCGGTGCTAAAGATGACCGCTGAATCGGCACGCGGCTTCCACGTATCGAGGGGGTGGATGCGATGACTTTGCTTCTTGACCGCTTAAAGCGGTCGAGTCCTGACACGGGTGACGATAGATGCGATACTGCGAAACGCGGGCGTGGGCCCCGAGTCGCCCATCGTCGAACCGATTCATTCGTCTTTCTTGTCGACCGCTTAAAGCGGTCAAGATTGGGCCAACTTGGAGCCACTCGCATCGCGGCGCCATGGAAGCCGATGAGCACAATCTCCCAAAGGACGCTCCGCTACGATCGCTCTTTCTCGCGGACAAGGCGGATGGGGCCAAGCCAGACTGGACCTTCAACATGCTACTGAAGCACGGCGTCCGTTCGTGCCTGGAATATGCAAAAAACTCCGACTTGAAGCGCGCCCGATCGCTCTCCAACCCGGATCTCGCTCCGCACCTGGAGTTCGTCGATCTCGGAGGACACGGCTATGCGAAGGTCCGATTGTCGGCCGACGAGATGCGGACCGAGTTTGTCTGCATCCCGCGCCCCATTACGCGGAGCGAAAAACCGGACGGCGGACCCATCGGGTATCGGGTCTTACCCACGGCCGGCGCTGGATTGTCGATTTGACTGAGGCGCGACGCGCATGGTCGGGATCCGAGCTTGAAGGCCGGCGAAATTCACGCGCGGAAGCCTCGAACATAGCAACTAAGAGCCGCCGGCCACGCCAGTGCCAGATTCAAGCTCTGACCCCACCGCCTTCCTTCCTGTGGAAGAGCGAGAGCGCCCGCAGCTCAGAACATCGGTTCTCCAAGGAAACGCCGACCTGAGCATTTAGCCGTGCGATCGAGACACAGGCGGTGGGACTACGTTGAGCCTTGACCGCTAAAGCGGTCGAGTCCAGAGACGGCCGACCATCAAAATAACGGCGGCGAGGTATCGTGCGCCTGCGGCGGTGAAGGTGGCGATCGTGCGGTAGGAGACGACAACGCTGCTCAAATGGATCGCCCTCCACGCTCCGAACTCCGATCTCCGATCTCCGATCTCCGAACTCCGAACTCCGATCTCCCCTCGTCCGCCGCGCGGAAATGACCGCTTCCTTAGGACCGACCCCGGATTTTTGGCTGCCAATCCGGCTTTCTGCCAGCCGAATGTCAAAAGTTTAGGGCGTGTTGCCCAAATCGTTTCCGGCGAAAAAATAAGTGTACCAAAACGCGCCGCGATCTCTTAAAGAGCTGGACCCATCATGATGGGACACCAGAAAGAGGAGCGAGAACTATTCAATTACGCCGTTAATCTGGAGAAGCGGGTGCGGAGTGATCATCCGCTGCGGCGGGTGGCGGGGCTGATCGATTTCAAGTTTGTGCGCGCGGAAGTGGCCGACTGCTACGGGAGCAACGGCCATGTCTCGGTCGATCCAGAGGTGATCATGAAGATGATGTTCCTGCTCTTTTTTGATGATGTGGCGAGCGAGCGGGAGCTGATGAAGATCATTGCCGAGCGGCTCGATTATCTCTGGTTCCTGGGCTACGGGCTGGAGGACGAGATTCCTGACCATAGCGTGCTCTCGAAGGCGCGGGCGCGCTGGGGCAAGGAAGTTTTTCAGCGCTTGTTTGTGGGCACGATCGAGCAGTGCGTGAGAGCGGGGTTGGTCGATGGGCGCAAGCTGCATGTGGATTCGAGTCTGATCGAGGCCGATGCCTCTCGCGAATCGGTCATCAAAGGGCCGCCGGAATTGATTGCGGCCTTGAAGCGGGCCTATGCGGCGACGGAGAGCAAGCTGGGCGAAGGAGTGACAACGCCGGAGAGTTACCAGGCGGTCAATGACCGGATGATGAGCAAAAGCGATCCCGACGCGGCCATGGTCAGCCGTGGCCGTCATGACTCACGGCCGCGCTATCACCATCACCGCGCGATTGATGATCAAAAGGGAGTGATTACGGCGGTAGAGACGACACCGGGAAGCGTCACGGAGAACCGCAAGTTGCTGGATTTGATCGACCATCATGAAAGCAATACTGGCCGTGCCGCTGAGGCAGTGGTGGGTGATCACAAGTATGGCACGCAAGACAACTTCGTGGCCTGTCAGGAGCGCGGGCTAACTACTCACCTGGGCGATGCAAGCAAAGGCCAGGATCATCACAAGGTCCACGGTATCTTCGCCGAGAGCGCGTTTGTTTACGATCCGCGGAGCAACACTTATCGGTGTCCCGCGGGCGAAGTGTTACGGCCGCGGCGGGTTCATCCGGTGCGCCACACGATGGAGTATAAGGC
>JACCZO010000402.1 GCA_013695925.1 Chthoniobacterales bacterium | reverse complement strand
CGCCTGGTTGGTGCACCACCAGTATTCCTCAAGGCTCTCGCCCTTCCAGGCGAAAACCGGCACGCCCGCCTGCGCGATCGCGGCCGCGGCGTGATCCTGCGTGGAGAAAATATTGCAGCTCGCCCAGCGCACATCGGCGCCGAGGTCGACCAGCGTCTCGATCAACACCGCGGTCTGGATCGTCATGTGTAACGAACCGGTCACGCGTACACCCTGGAGCGGTTTCCCGGGCGCGTATTTTTCCCGGATCGACATCAGGCCGGGCATTTCCTTCTCCGCGATGGAGATTTCCTTGCGGCCCCATTCCGCGAGGCTGATGTCGGCGATCTTGTAGTCGTTAGTCTGCGTTTTGGTAGCGGTTTTTGTGCTCATAAGTTTTTACAGATAGATTTCGTCCACAGATTCGCAGATTTACATAGATTTTCAGAAGGGCCGAAGACAGGGCGTTTGTGTCCCAGGCTCGCTCCTCCGAAGTTGAGAAGAGGACCGCGCCAAAGACCAGTGGCCTTCAGCTCATTGATCAACTGGGCTTCGTCAGCGCTCGTCAGTTGGGAAACCGCCTTTGTCTCAACAACGATGGTTTTGAAACAAACAAAGTCCGCGCGATAACCGCAGCTCAGGAGTTTGCCCCTGTTACGAACCGGGAGCTCGACCTCCGCTTTGAACGGAATGCCCCGCTCCTGAAACTCCAATGCGAGTGCGTTTTGATATCCGCGACCCAATTCACGGTGCACCTCCATGGCCGCGCCAATAATAGCGAAGGTTTCCGGGTCTTTCTCCATTAGAAAAAATCTGTGTAAATCTGAGAAATCTGTGGACGGTTATTCCGCCGCCGCCTTTAGCTCGGCGGCCTTGTCGGTTTTTTCCCAGGTGATATCCGGGTCGGCTTTGCCGAAGTGACCGTAGTTGGTCGTTTTGGAATAGATCGGGCGTAGCAGATCGAGCTGCTGAATGATCTCGGCCGGCTTGAAGGAGAAGATGCGGTTGACCGCATCTTCAATTGCTTCTTCCGGCACCGAATTGGTGTCGAAAGTGTTGATGTTCATGCTCACCGGGTTGGGGTAGCCGATGGCGTAGGCGAACTGGATTTCGCAGCGCTTGGCCAAGCCGGCTGCAACCACGTTCTTCGCCACCCAGCGCGCCATGTAGGCCGCGCTGCGATCGACCTTGCTCGGATCCTTACCTGAGAAAGCGCCGCCGCCATGCCGGCCCCAGCCGCCGTAACTGTCCACGATGATTTTGCGCCCGGTCAGGCCGGTGTCGCCTTCCGGACCGCCGGTCACGAAGCTGCCGGTCGGGTTGATCAGGTATTCCGTCGCCTCGTTCAACATTTCGTTAGGCAAAACTTTCCGGATCACTTCCTCGATGATGAAGTTGCGGATTTCGGAGTGCTTCACGTCCTTCGTGTGCTGGGTCGAGACGACGACGTTCGCGATCCCAACCGGGACGCCCCCTTCGTAAATGACCGAGACCTGCGACTTCGCGTCCGGCCGCAGCCAGCGCGCCTTGCCGCTTTTGCGGATGCGGGTCAATTCCCGGCCGAGCCGGTGCGCGAACATGATCGGCGCCGGCATCAATTCCGGCGTTTCGTCACAGGCGAAACCGAACATCAAACCCTGGTCACCCGCGCCTTGCTCGGCGTGGCCTTTGCCCTCGGCCTCGCTCGCGTCGACGCCCTGCGCGATGTCCGGGCTCTGGCGGGTGATGATGTTTTGAATGTCGATCTTGTCGGCGTGAAAAACGTCGTCGTCGTTCACGTAACCGATCTCGCGCACGGCGGCGCGCACGATCTCGTCGATCGGCACGACGGACTCGAGCGACTTGTCGGCCGGGAGATTTGGAATCGTGATCTCGCCGCCTACAATCACGGTGTGGCTTTTGACGAAGGTTTCGCAGGCGACCCGGCTCTTCGGATCCTGCGTCAGGCAGGCGTCGAGGACGGCATCGGAGATGGTGTCGCAGACCTTGTCCGGGTGACCTTCACCCACGGATTCGGAAGCAAAAATGAAACGACGGAGCATGGCGGAAGAAGTTGAGAGTGGAGTGTTAAGAGACGAAAACGATCATCACCGAACATATTGACCGATCATGATACGTCGATATATCGTGTCCCAAGCCCATGGCGTCAACCATAAATTTCCTCCGCTTGCTCGCCGATCCGACCCGGCTGCGCCTCCTTTTGTTGCTTGAGGCCGAGGAGCTTTCCGTGGCCGAGCTGCAGGACATTCTCGGGATGGGGCAGTCGCGCATTTCGAGCCACCTGGCGCAGCTCAAGCGCGCCGGGGTGGTCGAGGATCGCCGGGCCGGGAAAAATGTTTACTATGGCCTAACGAACGGCCAGAAGCTCGACCCGCAACGCGCCAAAGTGAGCGAGTTGACCCGGACCCTGGCGCGCGAGATGCCCGAAACGCAGCGCGACCGGACCGCGCTGAAACTCGTCCTGCGCAAACGGCAGGACAAAGCGCGCGAATATTTCGACCAGCTGGCGGGCCGTTTCGGGCGCAGCTATTGTCCCGGCCGCTCCTGGCAGGCCCTCGCGCACACCATGATCGCGCTGCTCCCGCCCCTCACGGTGGCCGATCTGGGAGCGGGCGAGGGGACGCTCTCGCAATTGCTCGCGAAAAAGGCGCGGAAAGTCATCGCGGTTGATAACGCGCCGAAGATGGTCGAGTTTGGAGCGCGGTTGGCGAAAAAACACGGCTTCAAGAATCTCGAATACCGCCTCGGCGACATCAAAGATCCGCCGATCGAGAAGAATTCCATCGACCTCGCGATCTTCAGCCAGGCTTTGCATCACGCCATTCATCCCGAGCGCGCCATCGCCGCGGCCCATCGCATCTTGAAAAAAGGCGGACGCGTGGTCGTGCTCGATCTGCTCAGCCATCGCTTCGAGAAAGCGCGCGAACTTTACGCCGACCACTGGCTTGGCTTCAGCGAAGTGCAGTTGCACCAATGGCTCGAAGTCGCCGGCTTCACGGGCATCGAAGTGACCGTCGTCTCCCGCGAAAAAGAGAGCCCGCACTTCCAGACCGTCTTCGCGACCGGCGTGAAATAGGGCGACCCCGCAACGCTGCAGCGCTCCCTCGATTTTTGCTCGACCAATGGCGGGAAGGTGAGAGATGATTGCGCTGGGTAGGGAAACCCCCATGGCAGATCAACGTCTAGAGGCCGGGCAAGAGGTGGATCTCACTCTCGAGATCGCTCACCTTTTGTTTATCGACGTCGTCGGGTATTCGAAGCTGCTGGTAAACGAGCAGATCGAATTGATGCACGAACTCAACCAGATCGTCCGCGGCACACACTGTTTTCGGGATGCGGAAGCGAGCGAGCGGATGATCCGACTTCCGACGGGAGACGGGATGGTTTTGATTTTCTTCCGCAGCCCCGAACAGCCGGTGCGCTGTGCGCTCGAGATCAGCGCCGCTCTGCGCGAACGGCCGCGCATCCAGGTGCGGATGGGAATTCACAGCGGACCGGTGAATCAAGTGGTCGACGTGAATGACCAGGTCAACGTGGCAGGTGCGGGGATAAACATCGGTCAACGGGTAATGGATTGCGGCGATGCCGGGCACATCCTTCTCTCCAAACACGTCGCCGAGGACCTCGCCCAATATCGGCATTGGCAACCGCACCTGCACGATCTCGGCGAATGCGAGGTGAAACACGGTTTGCGCCTGCAGGTTTTCAATCTGCACAAAGAAGGGTTAGGAAACCCTTCAATACCGACAAAGCTAAGGAGAAGAAGGTGGAGAGACGGTTTTGAGACCCTTCCTCCGATCAGTCGCTGGCCGAAGCTGGCATCCCTTGTGGCCCTGCTTCTGTCCGGAATTGCGCTTGCGCTAAGCGTCGCGTTTCTTCTGCATCGCGCGACGCTCACGCCCAAGCAGAGTGCCACGCCGATAGCGCGGGACAAGAGTATCGCGGTGCTGCCTTTCGAAAACTTAAGCGCTGATCAAGAGAACGCCTTCTTCACTGATGGCGTGCAGGACGAAATTTTGGTGGATCTGTCGAAGATCGCTGACTTACGAGTTATCAGCCGCACTAGTGTGAGGCAGTATAAGACCGGCGCGAAACGCAATTTGCGTGAGATCGCGACGCAGCTCGGAGTCGCCCACGTCCTCGAAGGCAGCGTGCAACGCAGTGGCAACCGTGTCCGGGTAACCGCCCTACTCATCGATGCCCGAACGGATCTACATCTTTGGGCAGAGGTGTATGACAAGCCGCTCGACGATGTGTTCGCGATCCAGAGCGAGATTGCCAAAGCCATTGCTGACCAGCTGAAAGCGGAAATTTCGCCGAGCGAAAAGGCTGCGATCGAGAGGCCGCCCACGACTGATCTGACTGCATTCAGTCTCTATGAACAAGCGAAGGCGCTTTGGTCTGATGTCACAGGTCCAGTTCCCGCTAAGGAGAATCTGCCGAAAGCTGTCGACCTACTGGATAGAGCTGTCGGTCGCGATCCACAGTTCTTAGAGGGCTGGTGCCTGCTGTCGCGGGTCCATGGGGCGATCTATTGGTTCGGTTTCGATCGCAGCCAGGCTCGTCTTGGATTGGCTCACCACGCGGTGCGCAACGCCCTGCAGCTTCAACCCGACTCGGGCGAAGCTCACCTCGCTTTAGCGATCTACTATTACTATGGTTTCTTGCGTTACGACGCGGCCGCCGGCGAGCTGGCGATTGCTCAACGCACGCTGGTCAACAGCGCCGAAGTGCTGGCCTACATCAGCTACATCAAGCGCCGACAAGGGGATTGGAAAGTGTCCACGCAAACTCTCGAGCACGCCTTAGAGCTTGACCCGCGTAATCTTTTCATGCTCCGACAATTGGCATTGAGCTACCAAGCACAGCGTTTATATGAAAACGAGACACGAGTTTTAGATCGGGTCTTGGCCATTGTGCCTGGAGATCCGGAGCCGACAATCCGCCAGGCTGCGATTAAACTGGATTCGCATGCAGACGTTAGGCCGTTTCAAAACACGCTTGCAAGGTTGATTGCGAAACACCCGACGTCGGGGGCCGAAATGGACGATCCGGATTACGCGCTCTGTGAACGCACCATGGCTGCGGCCGCTCGGATGCTGACCCACTATCCGCCTGACGGTCTCTCTACGGTCTATGGAGTCAATTGTCCTCGCGCATATTGGGAGGGGGTTATCGCCCGCTGGAACGGGGATACCGTCAAAGCGAAGGCGGCTTTTACCGCCGCGCGTGAACAAGTGGAAAGGACTCTTCAAACACAGCCTGCGTTCACAGCCGCGCTGAGCTTGCTGGCCGTGATTGATGCGGGTCTGGATCGGCGGGAGGAGGCTGTGCGTGAGGCCCGGCAGGCGTGCGAATTACTTCCGATCTCCAAAGATGCCGTTGATGGCGTTTCGTTTCGCCTTAATCTTGCGCAAGTCTACGCTTGGGTCGGGGAAAAGGATTTGGCACTCGAGCAGATCGCAGAGTTAGAGCGCCTTCCCAATTCGCTCAGTTACGGCTTTCTCAAGTTGCACCCCTACTGGGATTCGCTTCGCGGTGATCCACGGTTTGAGACGATTGTCCGCTCGCTTGCCCCGGAGGAGTTGGGATATCGCGCGACTCGCTGATGTCTCCGATGAGAATACGGTTGTCGGGTCCGCAACCGTGTCAAACGGGAGGAACACCGACGCCGGCCACGTACAGCACGGATTCGGAAATGCCGTCGATTCCAAGATCGTTTTCCACGAGCGTATCTTGTAGCGCGGCCGTGCAGAATGGGGCCAGCCCAAGCCATGTAGCGACAAGGCAGAACGTCTGACAGAGGTGCCCTGCATCCAAAAGCACAACCCGGTAGGCACGGGAGTGTTGATATTTCCACATTGTGCGAGGAAACACAGCCGTCATTATGAACAGTGCCGCCGCCTCTTTTGCATGGTCTTGATGAGCGCAATACCGCCAGGCTCGAAATGGTGTGGCCTTCGTGCTGATCGTCGTAAGGGTGTGATCTCCCGGGTGATAATAGTAGAGGCCGCGTGCCAGACCCCTGACGCGCAGCGCCATCACGTAAACCTCCCCGGGATGCCGCGCGCCGCCGGAAGGGCTGGTCTTGTGCAGTAGTCTGCCAAAAACGGGCACCTGGAAGTAGCCGATCGCGCTCCAGGTGAAGTAGAGTAGTTGAGATGTAGCTTCCAGCGTCAGCGGAGCTTTCGAGAATTGCCTGTGTGTTTTTCGCGACATGAGAACTCGGGGAAATTCGGAGGCTGGCGAAGCGCACCGGGGAAGTTGTTTCTTCTGGCCCCGCACAGTCTTAAAGATCTTGGGTTGGGCTGTCTTCGGCAAGACCGAGCGCAGCCGAGCGGGAGTCCAGTCATCGCGCGTGTAAGCTGGGTCTTTAGTGGAAAAATGAAAGCTCCCTTCGGGCAACCAGGCCGACCACTGCGCTGAGATGCGGTCATCACGCACGCCTTGAGGCGACCCTTTCTCGACAAGCAATCCCTGCTTTACCAGTTGAGAGATACTGGCGCGCACGCTTGCTGGCGTGTAACTCTCAAAATGAGCGATTACCTCCGGAAGGGTTCGCCACTTGTCAAAGAAGTGAAGGACATTCCACGTGATTGGGCGTGCGGAGATAGAGAGTCGCCTCGCGAAGTTGTGAAAAACCACTCGCGTTCCCTTCCAATACACAATCAAGCACCGGGCCCGTCTTAGCCGACCCGTGCCGGTCGCCATCACAACGACCTGTAGAAGCGATTCATTTCGAGGTGCTTCTTGAGCTGCACAAGTTCAAGTTGCAATTCCTTTTCAGTCTTTTGGATGCGGTTGAAGATTTCAAGGATCTCCTTTCCTTCGTTCTCGGCATTGGCAGGCTTTTTTTTTGGCGTTTTTTTCGTCGGCATTATGAGCTTTCCTTTCTTTGCACGAGAAAATCAATAAGGCGGCGAAATGTCGAGCTTGATCGACAGACGATCGGTTGAGCGCAAATTTCAGTGCCGAAGAAACGAGTGAAGCGCTGCGCCCATTCTCCCCGGCTTTGCACTCGATGAAGGCGCAGTTGCCGCTCGTAGCGCGCGGCGACCTTAATGTCTACCGGCTGAGCTGGCTGAGTTCGAGCAGGCGATCGATACGGCGTCAGTATCCGTTAGAAGAGACGAACGGGAACCCGCACGGCGCCATCGAAACTGCGCTGATGGAAGGTGTGGCGCTCGACAAGCTCGCACGCGCGAACGAGGCCAGGACTGCATTTGAGCGCGCCAAAGCCAAGGCTGAGGCGGCGCTGAAGCAGGCGCCTGACGACCCTGCCCGGCACAAGCTTCTCGCCCTTGCGCTCGCTCATCTGGGCGAGAAAGAGGCAGCGATCGCGGAGGGGAAGCGAGCCGTCGCCCTGCGGCCCGAATCACGCGACGCCTTTGAAGGGCCGGGTTATACAGCCGTGTTGGCCGAGGTATACGCGCTCACCGGCGAGAACGCGAAAGCGATCGAGCTGCTCGATGGGCTCCTCAGCCGCCCGAGCGATCTCACCGTCAATGTGCTCAAGTTGGACCCAGCTGCCGATCCTTTGCGCGATGATCCGGCTTTCAAAGCCTGCTCGCGAAACACCAAAAGCAGGGCTGAGCGATTGTTCGCCTAACGACTGGCGACGGTTGCCCGTCTGCATAGATTGCGGGCCGGAATGAAATACGACCTCATCGTCATCGGCGGCGGTCCGGCCGGCTATGTCGGCGCCATCCGGGCCGCGCAACTCGGGAAAAAAGTCGCCTGCGTGGAAAAAGAGCGCGCCGGCGGCACCTGTCTGAACTGGGGCTGCATCCCGACCAAGTCGCTCCTGCGTAACGCCGAGCTTTACCACCTGATGAAACATCGGGCGGGCGACTTCGGTTTCACGATCGAAGGCCTCTCGTTCGACTGGAGCAAGGTGATCAAGCGCTCGCGCGATGTCTCGGATAAGAACGCGGCGGGGATCGAATTCCTCTTCAAGAAAAACAAGGTCGATTACATCCGGGGGGAAGCGGCGATGGATAAAGCCGGCGAAGTCTTGGTGAAGCTGGCTGACGGAAAGACCGAGACGCACCTGGCGCCGAAAATCCTTGTCTCCACCGGGGTCGTGTCACGGCCGCTGCCGGGCTTACCCTTCGATGGGAAACGAGTGATCGGGAGCCGCGAGGCCATGATTCTGGACCCGCAGCCGAAGAGCATGGTGATCATCGGCGCGGGCGCGATCGGGGTAGAGTTCGCCTATTTCTACAACGCTTTTGGGACGAAAGTCACCCTGATCGAAATGTTGCCTAACGTTCTCCCGGTCGAGGATTCCGAGGTCTCACAAACCCTGGAAAAATCCCTAACGAAGCAGGGGATTAAAATTCTGACGAACACGAAGACAACCAAGACCGAAACGACCAAAGCTGGCCTGCGGGTAACGGTGGAAGGCAAGGCACCGGAAACGATTGAAGCGGATGTTTGCCTGGTCGCGATCGGAGTCGTGCCGCTCCTGCCCGGGGGAAAACTCACACTCCAGCTGACGGATCGCGGCTACATCAAGACGGACGATTGCTACGAAACGAGCGCCAAAGGCGTCTACGCGGCGGGAGACATTATCGGGCCGCCCTTGCTGGCGCATGTCGCGAGTTGGGAAGCGATCCAGACAGTGGAGGGAATGTTCGGGGAGACGGAGCCGCGCAAGGTTCGGGAATTTCCCGGCTGCACTTATTGCCAGCCGCAGGTGGCGAGCATCGGCCTAACGGGGCGGGCGGCGAAAGAATCCGGCCAGAAATTCCGGGTCGGCAAATTTCCCTTTAGCGCCAGCGGCAAAGCACGCGCCATTGGGGAAACGGACGGCTTCGTCAAGCTGATCATTGGCGAGCCGCACGGCGAGATTTTGGGCGCGCATATCATCGGTCCGGAAGCAACCGAGATGATCGCCGAACTGGGCTTGGCGATGACGCTGGAAGCGACCTACGAAGAGATCGAGGCGACGATCCACGCGCACCCAACTTTGAGCGAGTCAGTGCACGAAGCGGCGGGCCAGGCATTTGGCCACGCCATTCACCTTTAGCGAGCGAGTGCCGGGGGCACCTGCCCCCGGCTCGATTGCCGCGGCCCATGGGCCGGCGCGCTATTTTCGACTGCCGACGATCACGAGCACAATCCCGCCAGCGATGGCGAGGCCACCGAGAATCGGCGGGAAAGGAACCGAATGCGTCTCGGTATGCCCGATCTGCACCGGACCAACGTCCACATCCTTTTTGTGCTCCTTGAAGCTAAATCCTCCATAGGCGAGGGCAATAATGCCAACGACGATAAGGATGATGCCGATGATGCCAGCTGGTTTCACAAAGGTCTCAAACTCCGCGCCGGCCGGAGACGAGATTAATGATCAGAACGACGATGGCAATCACAAGCAGGATGTGAATGAAGCCGCCGAACGCATAGCCCCCGACAAATCCGAGAAGCCACAGCACCAACAGAATAACGAATATTGTCCACAACATAACTTTCCTCCGGTTTAGGTTTCCCTTCCTTCGTGCCCGGACTGACGGGCGCGCTTGTTTTCGGGCAATTTTTTTTAGGCCGAGGGATAGGAAGGTTGTGAAGTTTTGGCTCGTTGGGCGTGAAAATCGCGTTGGGAGCTGCGTATCATGTGTACGAAGAAACTTCTCCGTTGGTCGTCCTTGTCCTTTTTGACCTCTTCGCTAGCCAAGGCTGGGCCGTTTGGCAGTTGGGCGGCCCGTGGCCTGGTCGTGAACAAAACCTTTCGTTCAACGCCGCTCTCGCATTCGCCCGGCCTGGACTTCTTTCCTCCCCGGCGACCGGAGATTGCCGATTGCGCGGCGATTTGTATGATCGCTCATGGCGGAAACGGAAGCTTCAGCGGCCCAGCGGATCGCGGCCTTGCGCGGCGAGATCGTGGCACACAACCGCCGTTACTACGAGGAGGCTGCGCCGACGATTTCGGATCGCGATTACGATCGGCTTTACCGCGAGATGCTCGACCTCGAGGAGCGTTATCCGCAGCTCATCACGGCCGATTCGCCGACCCGGCGAGTGGGGGGCGAACCCCTCAAGGCTTTTTCCCAAGTCACGCATCGCGCGCCGATGCTGAGCCTCGACAACACTTATTCCGAGGAAGAGGTCGCCGCCTTCTACCGGCGGATGGAAAAGCTCCTGCCTTACGAAAAAATTCCGGTCGTGGTCGAGCCGAAAGTGGATGGAGTGGCCGTCTCGCTCCTCTACGAAGAGGGCCGCCTGCAATACGCCGCCACTCGCGGCGACGGCACGGTGGGCGATGACATTACGCAGAACATCCGCACCATCCGCTCCGTGCCGAAGCAGTTGAAAGGCGACGCGCCGCGGCTTTTCGAGGTCCGGGGGGAAGTGTTCATGACCAAAGACGGGTTTGCGAAGCTGAATGCGGAGCGGACCGAAGCCGGTCTCCCGGTGTTTGCGAACCCGCGAAACTCGGCGGCCGGTTCCCTGAAACAGCTCGACCCCGCGATCACGGCGCAGCGCCCGTTAGGCGTGATTTTTTACGGGACCGGGGCGGTCGAGGGAATTGAGCTCACCCATCACGCGAAACTCTTCGCGCTGCTCAAGAGGTTTGGATTGCCCTGCAGCGAGCGCTGGTGGCCGGCGACTTCGCTCGAGGAAATTCGAGCCGCGATTCGAGAGCTGGAAAAGTTGCGGCACGATTTCGTTTACGAGACCGACGGCGCGGTCGTGAAGGTCGATTCTTTCGCTCAGCGTGATTCGTTAGGCATGACCGCGAAGTCGCCCCGCTGGGCGATGGCTTTCAAATATGAAGCCGAGCGGGTGGAGACGAAGCTGCTCCAGATTCTCATCCAGGTCGGCCGGACTGGCGTGCTGACGCCGGTGGCAGCGCTCGAACCGGTGGTCGTTTCCGGCAGTACGGTGGCCCGCGCCACGCTCCATAACGAAGACGAGATCGAGCGCAAAGACATCCGGATCGGCGACACGGTCGTGATCGAAAAAGCCGGGGAGGTGATCCCGGCGGTGGTGAGCGTGCGGACGGATCTGCGCAACCGATCTGAAAAGAAATTTCGGATGCCGACGAAATGTCCGGTCTGCGGGAGCAAGGTGGTGAAGGATGAAGGACAGGTCGCGGTCCGTTGCGTAAATGCGCAGTGCCCGGCGCAGTTGAAGCGGCGGGTTGAGCATTTCGCTTCGCGCGGCGCGATGGACATCGAGGGGCTGGGCGAAGCAATGGTCGAACAGCTCGTCGGCCAAGAATTGGTCCGCGAAGTGAGCGACATCTATTGCCTAACGAGCGAGCAGCTCTCCGGCTTGGAGCGGATGGGGGAGAAGAGCGTGGCCAACCTGCTGGGCGCGATTGAGCGAAGCAAAAAACAACCGCTCTGGCGCCTCCTTTTTGGCATCGGAATCCTGCACGTCGGAGTAAGCGCGGCGCGAGCCCTGGCCGATCATTTCCCGAATCTTGACGCGCTGATGGAGGCGACCGAGGAGGAATTGCAGCGCATCGCCGACGTCGGGGAAGTGGTCGGGGCCAGTATCGCGCAATTTTTTCGCGAACCGGGCAACCGCGAGATGATCG
>JACCZO010000401.1 GCA_013695925.1 Chthoniobacterales bacterium | reverse complement strand
GAGCTGGGGTGATGGGTCTCCGCAAGCCAACCTGCCCCCGGGCTCGACGGAGTCTCGCAGCACCGCCTGCGGACTCCCGTTTCTGACACGCAGCGCAATTTTTTGTGCCGCCACGCTTTTCTGCTTGGCGCGGGCAGCGGGCCGTCGTACCTAAAAGACCCGCTTATGGCCACCAAAACAGAAGAAAAAACCTCCGAGGACAAACTCGTCGCCGCCCGTAACAAGAACCTTGATCTCGCCCTCCAGCAGATCGCAAAAGATTATGGCGACGGCGCCATCATGCGCCTCGGGGACGAGAAGATTGTCGACATCGACGTCATCCCGACCGGAAACATTCTCATCGACCGGGCTCTCGGCGTCGGCGGATTCCCGCGCGGACGCGTGGTGGAAGTTTACGGACCAGAATCATCCGGCAAAACCACTCTCACCCTTACGGTGATCGCGCAGGCGCAAAAGCGAGGCGGGCTCGCGGCGTTTATCGATGTCGAACATGCACTCGATCCGCAGTATGCGCGTCGTCTCGGGGTCGACATGGATGATCTGCTCGTCTCGCAGCCGAGCTCCGGTGAAGAAGCGCTGCGCATCGTCGAGACGCTCGTCCGCTCCAACGCCCTTGACGTGATCGTGCTCGATTCGGTTGCGGCACTGGTCACGAAACAGGAGCTCGAAGGCGAGATCGGCGACTCCACCGTCGGCGCGCAGGCGCGGCTGATGAGCGCCGCGATGCGCAAACTCACCTCGCTCATTTCCAAAGCGCGCACCTGCTGCATTTTCACCAATCAGATCCGCGAAAAGATCGGCGTCATGTTCGGCAATCCGGAGACCACCCCCGGCGGCAAGGCGCTCAAGTTCTACGCCAGCGTGCGCATCGACATCCGCCGCATCGGCGCGATCAAACAAACCGATGGCGTCGTCACAGGCAACCGCACCCGGGTGAAGGTGGTGAAAAACAAAGTTGCGCCGCCTTTCACCGAAGCGGAGTTCGACATCATGTATAACGAGGGCATTTCCTCGACCGGCGCGCTCCTCGATCTCGCGCTCGAGAAACAGATCGTCGAAAAACGCGGCTCCTGGATGAGCTACAAAGGCGCCCAGCTCGCCCAAGGTCGCGACGCTGCCAAGGAAGTGCTCAAGAACGATCGCGCGCTCTACGAAGAGATCGAGACCGCGGTCAAAGCGAAGCTCGACGAAGACAAAAAGTAACGCGGGCTTCCAGCCTGCAAGGGCAGTAGCGCGGGCTTCCAGCCTGCAGGAGCGAGCATCCTGCTCGCGCGTTCGGATGAGCCGACAACGCACTTCCTCAACCGCCGGCAAGATGCCGGCGGGCGCAACCAGGATGGTCGCGCTACCGCGAAAGTCCCCGCAGGATGCAACTTTGCGCGATCACGCTAGTTTCACCGCGATGACCTCCGCCGAAATTCGCCAGTCCTTTCTCGATTTCTTTCGCGAGAAAAAGCACACCATCGTGCCGTCATCTTCCCTCCTCCCCGACGCCCCGAACCTCCTCTTCACCAACGCCGGCATGAACCAGTTCGTGCCCATCTTTCTCGGCCAACAGCGGCCTGCCTACGATCCGCCACGCGCCGCCGACACTCAGAAATGCATCCGCGCGGGGGGCAAGCATAACGACCTCGACGACGTCGGCCTCGACACCTACCACCACACTTTTTTCGAGATGCTCGGCAACTGGAGCTTCGGCGATTATTTCAAGAAGGAAGCCATCGAATGGGCATGGGAGCTGGTCGTTATTCGTTGGGGCCTGCCGCCCGAGCGCCTTTACGCCACCGTTTACAAACCCGGGCCTAACGAGCCGAGCGAGTTCGACCAGGAAGCGCACGATTACTGGAAAGTGCTCTTCGAAAAATCCGGCCTCGATCCTGCGGTTCACATCGTCAACGGGAACAAGAAAGACAACTTCTGGATGATGGGCGACACCGGCCCCTGCGGCCCCTGTTCCGAGCTGCATGTCGACCTCACCCCGGCGGGCGACACCGGCGGCTCGTTAGTCAACGCCGGCGACGCGCGCTGCATCGAGATCTGGAATCTCGTTTTCATCCAGTTCAACACCAATCCTGTAGCCGGGGTCGGTGACCCCGGCAGCGTGGAATACATCCCCCTCGCGCAACGCCACGTCGACACCGGCATGGGCTTCGAGCGCGTCACCGCGATGATCCAGGGCACGCAAAATTTTACCGATTTCACCGGCACCATCTCGAACTACCAGACCGACGTTTTTCGACCGATCTTCAACGAGATCGAAAAACTAAGCGGCAAGCGCTACGGCTCGACCTTGCCCGAATCCGGCAGCACTGGCGCCAACGAGCAGGAAAAAATCGACGTCGCCTTTCGCGTGGTGGCCGATCACATCCGCACCCTCAGCTTCGCCATCGCCGACGGCATTCAGCCGAGCAACGAAGGCCGCGGCTACGTTTTGCGCCGCATCCTGCGTCGAGCGGTCCGCTACGGACGCACGCTCGGGTTTCATGAGCCGTTTTTTTACAAACTGGTCGACGTCCTCGTCCAGGCGATGGGAGGCGTTTTTCCCGAGCTTCAGACCGGTCAAAATGGTGTGCAAGAAACAATCAAGCGCGAGGAGGAATCGTTCAATCGCACCCTCGACAAAGGCATTGCGCTCTTCGAAACGGAGATCGTCCGCCTAACGAGCGGCGCTTCTGCTCCGGGGAGCGCGGGCGCCCCGCCCGCCGTGTCACGCGCCTCGCGGGACACCTCCGGCACCCGATATCACAAACGACGTCTCCCTCATTTCGAGCGACCATGGGCAAAATACGCCATTACCTGGACCACGCAGGAACGCCGAATTCTCTCCCCCGCGGAACGCGATCTCGTCATGCAAACGATCCTGCACGACCGTGATAAAAAATATGAACTCTACGTGGCCTGCGTCATGCCCGATCACGTTCATCTTCTGATTGAGCCGCAGATCAAAGAGAATGACGACGAGCGAAATTCGGTTTTCCACGGGCTTGCTGAAATCCTTCAGACGCTGAAAAGCGTCTCGTCTCATCGAATTAACAAAGCAGCCGGAGCGAGGGGGAATCGCGTTTGGGAAAATGAATCTTTCGATCGCATTATTCGCTCGGAGCGCGATCTGGAAGAGAAATTTCAATACATCTGCCGCAATCCATGGGATGCGGGCGTCGTTTCGCAAGGAGAGGATTATCCGTGGCTTTGGACGGCGGAGGACGATCGGGTGTCCCGCGAGGCGCGTGACACAGCGGGCGGGGCGCCCGCGCTCCCCGGAGCAGGCGGCCCGATCATCCCGGCGGAGTTCGCGTTTCGGCTTTATGACGAACAGGGATTTCCCCTCGATTTGACCGAACTGATGGCGCGGGAACGCGGGCTCACGGTCGATACTGAAGGCTTTGAAAAACTGATGGAAGAGCAGCGCGCGCGGGGGCGTTCCGCGCAGAAGAAAGAAGTGGTCGCGCTCTCCGAAGTGGGCGCTGACGAACCGACTAACTTCCTCGGCTACGAACACGATCACACCGGCGCCGATGTCGAAGCGATCCTCGACGTCGGTGACAAAAAAGGCGTCATTCTGAACAACTCTGTCCTCTACGCCGAGATGGGCGGTCAGGTCGCGGACCAGGGCGAGATGATCGGCGAGACCGGGTCCTGGAAAATCGAGGACACCCGAAAATCGGGCGACACTTGGATTCATCTCATCGCCGGCGAAGGCGCACCCGCGATCGGCGAGCATGTCACCCTGCGTTTCGATCGCACCCGGCGCTCGGCGATCGAACGCCATCACACCGTCACGCACCTTCTGCATTGGGCGCTGCATGAAGTGGTGAGTCGCGAGGCGACGCAAAAGGGTAGCTACGTCGGGCCGGAAAAGCTGACTTTCGATTTCTCGAGCACCGCCCTGACGAAGCCGCAGGTCCGCGAAGTGGAGCAGCTGGTGAACGAAAAGATCGCGGAGAACGCGCCCGTCTCGTGGACGGAAATTCCCTACGCCGAGGCGAAAGAACGCGCCGATATCATTCAGTTCTTCGGCGACAAATATGGCGACCGCGTCCGGGTCGTGCAGATCGGCGGCCCGCCTAACGAGTTGAAGGGTTACTCGATGGAACTGTGCGGGGGCACCCACGTCCGCAGCACCGGCGACATCGGTTCCTTCCGCATCCTGAGCGAGGGCGCGATCGCCGCCGGTATCCGCCGGATCGAGGCGGTCGCGGGCAACGCGGTCGGCGAATGGGCCCGCACGGAAGCGGAGCGTCAGGAGGAAAGATTCAAGGCGCTGGCGAAGAAGAAATCGGGACTCGCGCCGTTGCCCGCGTTTGCCGCGGACCAAGCGGCCGAGATGCTCGCGAGCATCGACGCGCGCGCCGTGCATCTGGAGAGACTGGAAGCCGAAGTCCGGGACTGGGAAAAGACCAACGCCAAGGCTTCCGAAGCCGGTATCCAAAGCCGCGCGGCCGCGATCGCAGAGGAACTGGCCGCGAGCGACAGCGCTGCTTTTCGGGTCGCGCAGGTGTCCGATGCCGATGGGAAATTACTCCAGGCCGTGGCTGACGCGCTCAAGACCCGATTTGACGGGCCGTTCTTTCTCGCGGGCGAGCGCGAGGGCCGCGTCTCGTTGATCGCCGCCGTGCCCAAGGCCCTAACGACACGCTTCCAGGCCGGAAAATTGATCCAGGAAATCGCCCCGCTTGTCGGCGGCAAAGGCGGCGGCCGGCCTGAGCTCGCGCAAGGCGGCGGGACCGACCCTAGCCAGATCGAGGCCGCGCTCGCGCGGGCAAAAGCCCTTCTCGCTTGATCGTTAGGGCAGGGCGAACGTCGCCACCGCTGTCACCACCAGGGCCGCGATCAGGACGATGAGGTAGATAAAGCCGCCAAAGAAGAACTTGAACGTGGTCATGAACCAGCTCTGGCGGTAGACCTGCCGGATCGAGAGAAAAACCTGGACCACGACAGCGATCCACAGGATCCAGGTCAGCGCCTGCCACGCCGGGAGCCAGCGTTTCATCGCCATCTCGCTGAAGGAAATGACCAGTACCGCGAGATAAAAAAAGGAGTGAATGTGGAGCGCATAGACCAGGTGCTCGATGTAAAAGCGGCCTTGGCGGAGATAAAGAATCTTCAGGACAAAGGCGAAGAGCGGGATGCAAAAAAGCATCATGGTGGGAATGTTGCTCCGAAGCGTTTCAATGAAGAACTGTAACTTCGTTCCATCCTCGCCCAGCTTCGCTTTCACCTGCTGATTCATCCATTCTTCAAACGGCGTCTTCGGCTTCTCCGGGTCATCGAAGATGATCAGTTTCGGCTTTTTCCTGGCGGGCGGCGCCCCATTCTCCGCGAGCGCTTTGCGCACTTCGGCGCGCACATCGTTCGGGATTTGGGGCACGGTTTTCATTACGTTTTCCACCTCGGCGCGCTTCTCCGGCGTGACTTCTTTTTCGCCAAAGTCGGGCGTTTCCATCGGCAGCAGCCGGGCCGCGAGGAAAAACGCGATGCTCACGAGCAGATAAAGCCGGAGCGGATGAAGAAAGCGGGTGCGCTTACCGGCGACGAACTGATTCGTGAGCCAACCGGGGCGGCGCACGAGCAGCCCGATGGTCTGGATGAACTTCGAGTCCCAGTTGAGAAACGACTCCGCGACATCCGCGATGACGTGGCGAAAAGACCGCCGGTAATCGACTGCCACCTGCCCGCACTTCGAGCAGTACTGCCCGTGCAGCTTCTCCCCGCAATCTTCGCAATGGGTCAGCGGCGGCGGCTCTTTTCTTTGCTTCCAGCGCAAGAGTCTGCCGCGTTTGCGAGTCGGCTTCTCCAACGAATCCACGACCGCATCGCCCACAATCGCGTCACTGGTCTCATCCGACATGCTTTGCGCCTAACGAATCGCGGCCCAGACGCGGTGAACGTCTTCGTGGTCCTCGAGAGTCTGCAAAAATTCGCCCACCTGAGTGCGATCCTCGTCGTTCAATTCGGGGTAATTTTTCGCGACGTAGCCCAGCTCGCTCGTCACCACCGTCCAGCCGTTCTGCGCCAGCCATTGCGAGACCGCGTGCAGATCGACCGCCGCGGTGGTGAAGCGCGCCCCGGTGGTGCCCTCCGGGATGTCGTCATTCTGGGCGTGTCCCAACGGCTCGACCTCCTGCGCGCCGGCTTCGATCGCCGCCGCCTCGATATCGGCGGCCGCGTCGGCGTGATGCGCCTCGACCAGGCCAACGTGGTCAAAAAGGAATTTGTTGCTCCCGGGCGCGCCGAGCTGGCCGCGCTTGAAGAGGACGCGGATCTCGGGCGCGGTGCGGTTTTTATTGTCCGTCTGCACTTCGACAATCACCGGCACCTTGTTCGGGGCGTAGCCTTCGAAAACGACATGCTCGAGCTCGAGCTTTTCCCCGCCGACGCCGGCGCCCTTCTTGATCGCCCGCTCGATCACATCGCGCGAGACACTGGCCCGGCGGGCTTTTTCCACGACCGCGAAAAGTCGCGCGTTGCCGGCGGGATCCGCGCCGCCCAGCTTGGCCGCGACCATAATTTCCTTAACCAGTTTCCCGGTCACCTGGCCTTTCTTCAGACCGGCGACTTCCCGCTTCGCGTGCAACCATTGACGACCCATG
>JACCZO010000385.1 GCA_013695925.1 Chthoniobacterales bacterium | reverse complement strand
TAATTGAGGAAGCACCCAGAGTTGCAACGTCATTCGGGCCGTTTGGAACGGTGTTTGGATTCCAATTCTCGGCGGTATACCAGTCGCCTGAGATGGGATTTGTCGACCAAGTCGCGCTGCCCGCTCGAAGATTGCCAGAGACAACGATCCCGCCGAGCACGGCGAGAATGAGAAGGAGTGTGCGTGGAAGTTCTGTCGGAGAGTTCATGGCCTTGCTACCGAATCCTCGCAGCGAATGAAAGACTATTCTGCCGAAGATCCGCCCTTCGGCCCTAATTCACCATCTCCCCGTTGCGCAAGCGAATGGTCCGCTCGGTCAGTTGCGCCACATCGGGATCGTGCGTCACGAGGACGAGCGCGGTCCCGGCCGTGCGGTTCAATTCCAGCATGATCTCGATCACGTTCTGGCTCGTCTCCGTGTCGAGGTTGCCGGTCGGTTCGTCGGCGAAAAGAATCTTCGGCCGGTTGATGAAAGCGCGCGCCAGCGCGACACGCTGTTGCTCGCCCCCGGAGAGCTGGGCCGGATAGTGCGTGCTCCGTTCCGCCAGCCCGACGCGCCGCAGCAGTTCCAGCGCATGCGCGCGCGCGGTCCGATCGCCGCGCAGCTCCATCGGCACGGTCACGTTCTCGAGCGCGGTCAAAGTCGGGATGAGCTGAAAGTTTTGGAAAACAAAACCGACTAACTCGTTGCGGACCCGCGCCCGCTCATCCTCGCTGATTTCGGCAAGGGCGATGCCATTCAGCAAGACCGAGCCAGAAGTCGGCAGATCAAGCCCGGCGGCCAGGCCCAGAAGCGTGGTCTTGCCGCTGCCGGACGGACCGAGGATGGAACAGGTCGAGCCCTGCACGAGGGTAAAGGAGACGTTGCGCAAGACCGTCAACGGGCCCGCCCCGGTCGGATAGCTTTTCGTTAGGTCGCGGACGTTGAGAATCGGGAACGAGTTCATTGACGGCTCAGGGCGGAACGTCTTGCTTACGCGATGGTGATACGGCGCGCATGAGGAATTTGACGCGCCGAATTCCCATCCTCCTCGCTCTCCTCCTGGCGACGCCGGCGTTTGGCGGGACGATCCTTTTTCTGGGCGACAGCCTCACCGCCGGGCTCGGCGTGTCGACGGCGGAAGCTTACCCGGCTCTGATTGAGCAGAAAATTCAGGAAAAAAAGCTCCCCTTCTCCGTCATCAACGCCGGGATCAGCGGCGACACCACCGCCGGTGGCCTGGCCCGGCTGGAATGGGTTTTGCAAAAGAAAATCGATGTCCTCGTCATCGCCCTGGGCGCGAACGATGGGTTGCGCGGGCTTCCCGTGGCGCAGATGAAAACCAATCTCCAGGCGATGATCGAGCAGGCGAAAGCGAAGAACCCGGAGGTCAAAATCGTGATCGCCGGGATGCGGATGCCGTCCAACCTCGGCGGGGAGTACAGCGACGCTTTCCAGAAAGTGTTCGCCGATCTCGCGCAGGAGAACAACGCCCTGCTCATTCCCTTTTTGCTCGAGGGCGTAGGCGGCCATCGGGAACTGAACCAGGCCGATCAGATGCATCCCACTGCCGCGGGACACAAGATCATAGCGGAAAATGTCTGGCGCGTGCTCGAACCGTTCCTAACGAAAAGCGGATCATAATGCGGCTCCAAGGTTGTCATGCGCTCGTTACCGGCGCTTCGGCTGGGATTGGACGCGAATTGGCGCGGCAAATCGCGGGCCGCGCCGACGCGCTCATTCTGGTGGCACGGCGGGAGGAGCGTCTGGCGCAGTTGCGCGCTGAACTGACGACGCAACATCCCAAGCTCGAGGTCGCGCTGCACCGGACTGACCTGGCTAAAGCCGAGGAGGTGGACGAACTGATCCGCTGGATCGAACGCGAAGAATTCCCGATCGATTTGCTGGTCAATAACGCGGGACTCGGCGACCTCGGTCAATTCGCGACCGCTGACCCGGAGAAGATCGACAAGATTATGCTCGTTAACATGGTGGCGTTGACCCGGCTGACGCGCGCTCTGCTCCCCGCGATGATTGCGCGGAAACGAGGGGCCGTTTTGAATGTCAGCTCGTCGGCCAGCTTTCTCCCGATCCCGAATTTCGCGGTTTACGCGGCAACGAAAGCGTATGTCACGAGTTTCTCGGAAGCGCTCCGCGGCGAGTTGGGCGGGAGCGGGGTCGGCGTGACTGCACTCTGCCCGGGTCCGGTGAAGACAGAATTTACCGACGTGGCGCGCCGCGAGGGACACGCCGGCGAACTGCCCGGATCGGGTCTCGCTCACGTCTCGGTGGAAACGGTGGCGAGGGCGGCGTGGCATGGCGTGGAGCACGATCGGCCGATCGTCATCCCGGGCGCGGTGATGAAACTCGGGATGACACTCGTTAGGCTAACGCCAATGCCGCTGCTGCGGCTTGCGAGCCGTTTTAACAGGAAGCCAGTGTAGAAGGCTTGCTCCGCGAAGCTCGCTAGTCCGCGTACTTGATCGAGCAACCGTAGGCGCGCGAGGTCGGGGTCGAGACCGGCTTGCCGGCCATCGCTTCCTCGAGCGCGACTTTGACGTAGTTGGTTGCGTCCTTCACGTCCTTGGGATCAGCCGTCGGTTTGCTGTCGATCGCGCCGGAGTAAATCAATTTTCCGCCCGGATCGATGATGTACATGTGCGGGGTGTTAGTCGCGGCGTATTCGTGGCCTACTTTGCCATCCGGGTCGAGGAGCAGGGCGGTCGGTTTCATTTTCCAGTCCGCCATCTGCTTGTTCGCTTCCTCGGGCGAGAGATAACCCTGCTTCCCCTGAGCGGAAGAATCGATCGTGAACCAGACCACGTTCTTGCCGGTGAACTCATTCTGGAGCGATTGCATGTTATCGCTCGTGTAGTGCTTTTGCACGAAGGGGCAGCCCGGGTTGAACCACTCGAGCACGACATACTTGCCCTTGAAATCCCCTAACGAATGGGTCTTCCCTTTGGAATCAGGGAGCGAGA